>JAEZIH010000197.1 GCA_023416055.1 Pseudomonadota bacterium
GGGCCAATGCGCTGGGCGGACTGCTGGTGCTGGTGCTGGCCGGCATCATGGTCTTCCTCGTCCGTCGCTACGTCGCCGAGGTGGAGGCCGGCCGTGAGGCGCTGGACCGTCTGAACGCCGGACTGGAGGGCGAGGTTCGCGAGCGCACCGCCGAACTGACGCGGGCCCGCGACCGCGCCGAGGCCATGCTCCGCGAGGTCAACCACCGGGTCGGCAATTCGCTGCAGCTGGTCTCCAGCTTCATGTCGCTGCAGCTGCGTCATCTGCAGGACGAGGGGGCGCGGGCCGCCCTGACCGAATCCCAGGCCCGGATCGAGGCCGTGGCCCATGTCCACCGCCGCCTCTACACCTCGGACGACATGACCTCCGTGGCCATGGACGAATACCTTGAGGGTCTGGTGGCCGAGCTGTCCAAGTCCCTGGCCCCGGCCCGCGGCGGCTCCGCCCCCACGCTTTCCCTCCGCGCGGCCCCGCTGAAGGCCGCCACCGACCGCGCCGTGTCGATCGGGGTCATCGTCACCGAACTGGTCACAAACGCCGTCAAATACGCCTACGGCCCCGGCCGGGCCGGCGAGATCCGCATCTCCCTCGAACCCGCGCCCGAACCCGGCCGCGCGGTGCTTGTCGTCGAGGACGACGGTCCCGGCCTCGGCGACGGCAAGCCCAAGGGGACTGGTCTGGGCGGCCAGATCATTTCGGGCATGGCCTCGGGCCTGCGCACCAGGGTCGAATACGACCCGGACCATGCGGGCGTCCGCGCGCGTCTGGCCTTCGACCTGTGACCGCCGCGCGCTAGGCTGCCCCCATGCTCCAGTTCGGCGATCCCGACCCCTCCCTCGACTACGCCCCGCGGCCGACCGCCTTCGGCCTGGTGATCCGCGACGGCCTGCTGGCCTGCGTTCGGGTCGACCGCGGCGCGGCCAGCTATTGCGACCTGCCCGGCGGGGCGATCGACGCCGGCGAGACCGAGCAGCAGGCCGTGGTCCGCGAGTTTCTCGAAGAGACCGGCATGACCGTGCGGCCCGTCGTCCGCTTCGCCGAGGCGGCGCAGTTCTTCCGGCGCTCCACGGGCGAGCCCTTCAACAACATCGGCGGCTTCTGGCAGGCCGAGCAGGTGTCGCTGGACCCCGCCGCCAAGGTCGAGGCCGATCACGAGCTGGTCTGGGTCGAGCCGCATCGCGCCGTCGAGCAGCTGCGCCATGACGCCCACGCCTGGGCGGTGGCGGCCTGGCTGCGCCGCCGCTAGGCGGCAAGCGCCGCCGTACGGAACATCCGGGCGGCCCCGCCCGCTTTGCTGTCCCGCCGCCGGTCAGGCGGCTTCAGCAGGAGACGGATTATGCCCGATCACGATCGCATCGAAGGCGCCGCCAAGAACATGGGCGGCAAGGTCAAGGAAGCCGCGGGCGACCTGACCGGCGACCAGAAGATGAAAGCCGAAGGCAAGGCCGACCAGATGGAAGGCAAGGTCCAGAACACTGTCGGCGGCGTCAAGGACACCCTGCGCGACCACCGCAACTGACGATCAGTCGCCGCCGCCGAGGCGGAAGGTGAGGCCCTCTTCGGACGGCTTGCCGCCGTCGGCGGGGCGGCACTCCTCGACCCAGGCGACGCCCCCCTCGCGCTGCGCGCGGGGGCGGGTTTCGCATGTCCGGTCAACCAGCCGCGGCGTGCTGAGGCCGGGTCGGGACGGCGCCCCGCACTGCAGGGCGTAACGGTCGCCGGCGGCCTCCTGCCGGCACTGTTCGCCGGCGTCGCCGCCCGCCATGCCCGGCGGCAGGACGGCACCCGGATCCATGGCCAGGGCGGCGCGGACGCGGGCCTGGCAGGCCTCGAGGCTTTCGTTGGCCCGCCGCATAAGGGGGCTGCATTCCGACCGCTCGTAGCCGTAGGGATCGGCGCGCGCCCAGTCCGGAACGGTCGGGGCGGCCGGCGCGGGGACGATGGGTTGCGCGGGCGGGGCGGGCTCCTGCCACACGGCCTGGCCGGCGGCGGCCTGCTGCAGGATCACGGCGGCGACGAGAGCGAGCATGGCGACCTCCTGAAACACTCGCCGTGGAAACTGGCCTATTTGGCGAGCGCCCGCATCGCCTGCTCCAGCCCTTCCAGCGTCAGGGGGTACATCCGCTCGTCGACCAGCTCGCGGATCATGCCGACGGACGGGGAATATCCCCAGTACCGCTCGGGCGCCGGATTCAGCCAAGCCACCCGGTCCCACTGCTGCGTCGCCCGCTTCAGCCAGACCGCCCCGGCCTCCTCGTTCCAGTGCTCGACCGAACCGCCGGGCATGGTCACCTCATAGGGGCTCATGGTGGCGTCGCCGACGAAGACGGCGCGCCAGTCGGCCGGGTATTTGTGCAGCAGATCCCAGGTCGGGATTTTCTCGCTGTGCCGCCGCCGGTTGTCCTTCCACACTCCCTCGTAGAGGCAGTTGTGGAAGTAGAAGAACTCCAGGTTCCTGAACTCGGTGCGGGCGGCCGAGAACAGCTCCTCGCAAGTCTTCACATGGGCGTCCATCGAGCCGCCGATGTCGAGGAACAGCAGCACCTTGATGGTGTTGCGCCGCTCCGGCCGCATGTGGATGTCCAGCCAGCCCTGCCGCGCCGTGCCGTCGATGGTGGCGTCCATGTCCAGCTCTTCGGCCGCGCCCTGCCGGGCGAACCGCCGCAGCCGGCGCAGCGCCACCTTGATGTTGCGCGTGCCCAGTTCGACGCTGTCGTCGAGGTTCCGGTACTCGCGCTTCTCCCACACCTTGACCGCGCGACCGTGTCGTCCCGGCCCGCCGATGCGCACGCCCTCGGGGTTGTAGCCGCCGTGGCCGAACGGGCTGGTCCCGCCCGTGCCGATCCACTTGTTTCCACCCTGGTGGCGCTCCTTCTGCTCCTCAAGCCGCTGCTTCAGCGTCTCCATCAGCTTGTCGAAGCCGCCCAGCGCCTCGATCTGCGCCTTCTCCTCGTCGGTCAGGTATTTCTCGGTCAGCAGCCGCAGCCAGTCCTCGGGGATGTCGGCGGTCAGGTCCTCGCCCGCCCCCACGGTCTCGACGCCGGCGAACACCTTGCCGAACACCTGGTCGAAGCGGTCGTAGTGCTTCTCGTCCTTGACCAGCACGGCCCGGGACAGGTGGTAGAAGTCCTCGACCTTCCCGCCGGCCACGCCCCCGAGAACGCCCTTGTCCATGGCCTCCATCAGATGGAGCCATTCCTTCATCGACACGGGCACTTTCGCGTCGCGCAGGGCGGTGAAGAAGGGGAGGAGCATGGGGCGACCCTATCAGGCCTCGTCCAGCAGCCCAATCAGCTGTTCCGCGTCCGCCGGCGCGGCGCTCTTGATGTCGTTGTCGAAGTACACGACCACCTCCCGATCCTTCCGCCATCGCCGGATCGCCCTGGCCCAGTCCTTCAGCGCCGCCTCGCCGTAGCGGCCGTGGTAGCGCCCGCCCGGGCCGTGGCCGCGCAGGTAGATGAAGTCCGCCGTCCCCTCCCAGGGGGCCGGGGCGTGGTGGTGGTCCGAGATGCACAGGGCCACGTTGCGGCGCTTCAGCATCTCCAGCACCTCGTCGGCGTACCAGCCGGGATGGCGGAACTCGATGCTGTAGCGACGGCCCTCCGGCAGGGCGTCCAGCAGGCCCTGCAGCCGCTCGTCGTTGCGGTGCAGGTTGGGCGGCAGCTGGAACAGGATCGGCCCCAGCTTCGGCCCCAGTCCCCGCGCCCGCTCGAACATGTAGGCGAGCGGCTCGACCGGGTCCTTCAGCTTCTTGTTGTGGGTCAGGAAGCGCGAGGCCTTCCAGGCGAAGACGAAATCGTCAGGCGTCTGCTCGCGCCAGCCGGCCACGGCCGCCTCGGTCGGCATGCGGTAGAAGCTGGCGTTGATCTCCAGGGTGCGGAACCGGCGGGAGATGTAGTCAAGGCGATCCTTCGCCTTCACCTCGTCCGGATAGAAGGGGCCGTTCCAGTCCCTGTAGGCCCAGCCGGAGGTGCCGATGCGGACGTCGTGCATCCCCGCCTAGCGCGGCGCTGCGACGGCGGTTCCGTTACCCCCGCCGCAGGATGAACTCGTCGTCCAGCCACCGGCCGACCGGGTACTGGTACTCCCCGGCCTTCTCGAAGCCGTGCGCCGCATACAGCTTCTGCGCCTTCAGGTTGCCGCTCCACACGCCGATCCACAGCGGCCCGTCGCCGTTGGCCTCCATCCAGTCTAGGGCCACGGCCAGAAGCCTGGTGCCCAGTCCCAGGCCCTGGGCGGCCTTCGATACGTACAGCCGGCGCAGTTCGGCGTGGCTGGGCCGTCCGTCCGGGTGGGGCAGGGTGTTCGGTCCGGCGTTGGCGAAGGCCAGCAGCTCGCCCTCCCGCTCGGCCACCCACCACGCCGCCCCCGGCTCGGCCAGCTTCCCCCGGATCGTCTCGAGGCTGAAGCTGCGGTCGAGGAAATCGGCCAGGTCCTCGGCGGGGTAGGGGATGCCGAAGCCGGTGACGAAGGTGTCGATGAAGGTCTGCCGTCCCAGCTCGCCCAGGGCGGCGGCGTCGGCCTCTATGGCGGGGCGGATCAGGGCGTCGGTCATGCCCCGCGCCTACCCCTTCGATCCGGGCGCGACAAGCGCCCCGGGCGGGCATAATCTGGCCGGGTGAGCGTCGCCCTCTTCACCCACCCCGACATGACCGGCCACCGCCCGGGCGCCGGCCATCCCGAGCGGCCCGAACGGCTGACCGCCGTGCTCGACGCGCTCGACGACGCCGGCCTGGGCCGCGACCGGCGGGCGGCGACCGAGGCGGCCATCGCCGACCTCGAGCGCCTGCACCCGGTCGACTATGTGGCGCGCCTGCTCAACGCCTCCCCCAGCGAAGGCCTGAACGCCCTCGACGCCGACACCCTGCTGTCGCCCGGCAGCGTCAGGGCAGCGCGCCTTGCCGCCGGGGCGACCATCGACGCCGTGCGCGCGGTGGCCCGCGGCGAGATCGACCGCGCCTTCGCCGCTGTCCGTCCGCCCGGCCACCACGCCGAGCCGGACCGGGCCATGGGCTTTTGCCTGTTCTCAAACGTCGCGGTCGCCGCCCGCGCCGCCCAGGCCGAGGGGCTCGCCCGCGTCGCCGTGGTCGATTTCGACGTCCACCACGGCAACGGCACCCAGGCCGCCTTCGAGGCCGACCACAGCCTGTTCCTCGCCTCCATCCACCAGTCGCCGCTGTATCCGCACACCGGCGCCGCCTCCGAGAAGGGCGTGGGCAACATCGTCAACGCCCCGGTGCCGCCGCACGCCTCGTCCGGGGGCTGGAGAGGCGCCTTCTCCGCCCTGATGCCGGCCCTCGAATCGTTCCGGCCCGACCTGATCCTGATCTCGGCCGGCTTCGACGCCCACCGTCGCGATCCGCTGGCTCACCAGAGCCTCGAGGCCGCCGATTTCGCCTGGGCCACGCGCGCCGTGATCGAGGTCGCGCGATCATGCTGCGCCGGCAAGGTTGTTTCCTCGCTCGAGGGCGGTTACGACCTAGAGGGGCTCGGCCGGTCCACGGTCGCCCACGTCCAGGCTTTGGGGGAGGACTAGGGGGCCGGATCGCAATCGTCGTTCCGCCCGTCGCTCATGTCAGCTCCCGCCCGAGAAACCTCCGCCGTGCAGACCCCGTCCGCGCCGTCGCCGCGCCCGGCCCAGCTGGTCTCCGTGCGACCCGGCGCCATCATCCTCGCCCGCCACGGCGAGCCCGCCCTGTCGCGCAAATGCCTGCTGACCTCCGACCAGTACCGCGACTGGTG
>JAEZIH010000256.1 GCA_023416055.1 Pseudomonadota bacterium
TAGTCGGCCAGCTGCTTCTGCAGGTAGCCGGCGTCCAGCCCGGCCAGACGGGGGACGCTGACCCCGTCGCCCATGCCGTCCAGCCCGTGGCAGGTGAAGCAGGCGTTGCGCGGCCCCCCCTCGCCGCCGCTGAGGGCGATGACCTCGCCGTCAGCCGAGAACGCCTCGCTGGAGCGGTCGCTGACCGGCGTGCAGCCGCCGGCGAGGGCGAGAACCAGCAGGGAGGGAAGGGCGCGCACGCCGAAGCAACACCATCCGACCTTGGCGGTTCCGGCCGGAACCGTGACGCTGGGGCGGGGGTTTGATCCCCGAAAGGGGCAGGAGGGCTGAGCAGATCGTCGGACAGGAGAAGCATGAGACGCTGGGCGCCCCTGGTCGCGACCCTGCTGATGGCCGCGTGCGGTCAGGGGCATGCGCCGGCCCGCGCCATCGCCGGCGCGGACGCGGAGCGGGGCCTGGCGGTGATCCGGCGCGAGGGCTGCGCCGCCTGTCATGTCATTCCGGGCGTCGACTGGCCGCAGGGCCGGGCTGGGCCGTCGCTGCAGGGCTTCGCCGGCAGTCCGCTGATCGCCGGACGCCTGCCGAACCGGCCGGACGTCCTGACCGCGTGGCTGATCGATCCGCCCTCCCTGTCGCCGGAGACGGCCATGCCGCCGTCGCCCATCACGGAGGCCGAGGCCCGCGACGTCGCGGCCTGGCTGTACACGCTCGATGACCGCTGAACGCCCCGAGGGGATCGCCGGCTGGCCGCCGCCGGCGCTGGACCCGGCCGGACCCTTCGCCGGGCCGTTGAACACCTTGGCGTGGGTGCTGTTCGCCATGGCGGCGGCCGTGCTGCTGATTGTCCTCGTGGCGCTGGGCCTCGCCCTGTTCGGGCCGCGCCGGTGGCGGCGACGGCTGGGCGGCGAGCGGCTGGTGTGGATCGGCGGCCTGGCCTTCCCGGTCGTGGTCCTGACCGCCCTGCTGATCTACGGCCTCGGCCTGACCTCGCGTCTGAGCGAGGGCCCGGCGCCCGGTGAGATGCGCGTCCGCGTCATCGGCGAGATGTGGTGGTGGCGGGTGGCCTATCTCGACAGTGGCGGACGCGAGGCGATTCACGACGCCAACGAGATCCACATCCCGGTCGGACAGCCGGTGGTGCTGGAGCTCGAGTCCGCCGACGTGATCCACAGCCTCTGGGTGCCGCGCCTGTCCGGCAAGGTCGACATGATCCCCGGCCGTCGCAACCTGATGCGCATCCAGGCCGACCGGCCCGGGGTCTTCGGCGGCCAGTGCGCCGAATACTGCGGCGGGCCGCACGCCCTGATGTGACTGGTCGTCGTCGCCCACACGCCGGAAGACTTCGCCGTCTGGCTCGCCCGGCAGGCCGCCCCCGCCGCGACCGCCGCCGCGGCCCACCCCGGCGCCGGGGTGTTCGCCCGCGCCGGCTGCGGCGCCTGCCATACGGTGGCCGGCACGGCCTTCAATGGCCTGGCCGGCCCGAACCTCAGCCATGTCGGCGCGCGGCGCACCATCGGCGCGGGCATCCTGCCCAACAACCAGGGGACCCTGGCCGGCTGGATCTCGGACAGCCAGGCGATCAAGCCGGGCAACCGCATGCCCGCCTATCCGGTGCTGACCGGGCAGGAGCTGCGCGACGTCTCGGCCTGGCTCGAGAGCCTGAAGTGACCAGCGAGACCGGCTTCGACACCTCCGTCTACGAGCGGCTGCCGACTTCGGGCGAGCGGCCCGAGGGCGAATTGGCGGCGCTGGAGAAGGCCTGGTGCCGGCCGCGCGGCTGGGAGTGGATCACCGCCATCAACAACAACTTCGTTGGCGTCTACTACGTCGGCGCGGCCATGCTGTTCTTCGTGCTGGCGGGGACCCTGGCGGTGCTGATGCGCACCCAGCTGGCCGTGCCGATGAACGGCTTCCTGCCGCAGGAAACCTACAACCAGTTCTTCACCGTGCACGGCACGATGATGATGTTTCTGTTCGCCGTGCCGGCGGTCGAGGCGCTGGGCGTCCTGCTGCTGCCCCAGATGCTTGGCGCGCGCGACCTGCCCTTCCCGAGGCTCAGCGCCTACGCCTTCTGGGCCTATCTGATCGGCGGCCTGGCCTTCTTCGCCTCGCTGTTCTTCGGCCTCGCGCCGGACGGCGGCTGGTTCATGTATCCGCCGCTGACGTCGACCACCTTCTCGCCCGGCATCAACGCCGACTTCTGGCTGCTGGGCATCGGCTTCATCGAGATCTCGGCCATCGCCGGCGCCATCGAGATCATCGTCGGCGTGCTGCGCACCCGGGCGCCGGGGATGACCCTGGACAAGCTCCCGATCTTCGCCTGGGCCATGCTGATCTTCGCCGGGATGATCATCATCGCCTTCCCCTCGATCATCCTGTCGACCCTGCTGCTGGAGATCGAGCGTGCCCTGGGCTGGCCCTTCTTCGACGCCCTCAAGGGCGGCGACCCGCTGCTGTGGCAGCATCTGTTCTGGTTCTTCGGCCACCCCGAGGTCTACATCATCTTCCTGCCGGCGGCGGGGGCGATGTCGACCATCATCCCGGCCATGGCGAGGACCCCGCTGGTCGGTTACCGGCTGGTGGTGCTGGCCATGCTGGCCACCGGCTTCATCAGCTTCGGCGTCTGGGCCCACCACATGTTCACCACCGGGATGCCGACCATCTCGACCAGCTTCTTCTCGGCGGCGTCGATGGCGGTGTCGGTGCCTGCGGGCATCCAGGTCTTCGCCTGGATCGCCACCGTCGCGGCGGGGCGGATGCGCTTCAGCACGCCCGGGCTGTTCGCCGTCGGCGGCCTGACCATCTTCGTCATGGGCGGTCTGACCGGGGTGATGGTGGCCATGGTGCCCTTCGACTGGCAGGCCCACGACAGCTACTTCATCGTCGCCCACCTGCACTATGTGCTGATCGGCGGCATGGTCTTCCCCATGTTCGCGGCCATCTACTACTGGCTGCCCATGAGCTCGAGCCGGCCGCTCAGCGAGCGGGTCGGCAAATGGGTGTTCTGGCTGATGTTCTTCGGCATGCACCTGACCTTCCTGCCCATGCACCTGACCGGGCTGATGGGCATGCCGCGGCGGGTCTACACCTATCTGCCCGACCGTGGCTGGGACTGGCCCAACCTGATCTCGACGGCCGGCGCCCTCATCTTCGCCGCGGCGGTGGGCCTCTGGATCATCGACATGATCCGCAACTTCCGGCCCTTCGGCGGGCGCGACGCGGGCAACGTCTTCGACGGCCCGGGCCTCGAGTGGCTGCCCACCGGCCTCTATTCGGTGCGCTCCATCCCGGTGATCACCAGCCGCTATCCGCTGTGGGAGCAGAAGGGCCTGGCTGACGACGTCGAGGCGGGGCGTTACCTGCTGCCCGGGACCGTCACCGGCGGGCGCGAGACCCTGGTCACCTCCACCCTCAACGCCGAGCCGCAGTATCTGCAGCGCCTACCCGACCCCTCGGCCTGGCACGTCTGGGCGGCGGTGTTCACGGCCGGCTTCTTCCTGCTGCTGACCGTCAAGGCCTACTGGCCGGCGGGGATCAGCGGCGTGCTGGGGGTCTACTGCATCGTTCAGTGGTGCTGGTTCCTCGACCGGCCGCGGGTGCAGCCGACCGTGGACATCGGCGTCGGGATCGTCGTGCCGACCTACGCCAGCGGTCCGTCCAGCCATGGCTGGTGGGCGGCGGTCATCACCCTGATCGTGGCCGGCATGGTCGGGACGCTGATGGGCTTCAGCTACGTCTTCCTGTGGAGCCGCAATCCCGACCTGTGGGTGCCGCCGCCGGGGGCCGGATCGATGATCGCCGTGGTAGCCGCCTACGTCCTCGCGGCGGCTCTCGCCTGGGCCTCGTGCCGGACCCTGCGCCTCGACCGCCCGCGCGCGCCGGCCGCGGCGACCCTGCTGATGGTCGTCGCCGCCGGCCTCGCCGCGACCGGGTGGTGGACGGACCTGCAGGCGTGGGTCGCGACCGGGCTGGCGGCCTCGGTCAACACCCAGGGGGCCACCGTCTTCGCCCTGCTGTCGTGGCAGGGGCTGTTCGCCGCCCTCGTCGCCGCCATGGGGCTCTACGCCGTGGGCCGCTGGCTGGCCGGCCACGTCGAGGCGGCGCGGCCGGCGACCTTCCAGCTGATCGCCCTGTTCATCGCCTTCACCGCCGCCCAGGGCCTGTTCGCCACCCTGCTGGTGCGGCTGTTCCCCGGAGGCTGAGCATGCTGCGCTGGCTCTGGATGCTGGGCGGGCTGATCGTGTGGACGGTCCATTTCATGGGCGTCTACGCCATCGCCAGCCTCGGCGACGTGGTCAGCCGCGCCGATGATCCGCTGTGGCGGATGATCGGGCTGGCCTTCAGCATCGGCTGTTTCCTCGCGGCGGTCGGGCTGGCGCTGCTGGCCGCCCGCAGGGTCCGCCGCAGCGGCGACGAGGCCGGGGGCTTCGGCGACCAGCTGGCCTTGATGGGAGCCGGCATGGCCGCCGTCGCCATCGTCTGGCAGGCCCTGCCGACGGTGATCGGCCACTAGGCGGGGCGGGCGGGGATCTCCAGGCCGCGCTGCACGGCCGGGCGGGCGAGGCCGCGCTCCAGCCAGGCGGGGACGTTCTTCAGCTCGTCGAAGCCGACCAGCTCGCGCGCCCCGTAGAAGCCGATCAGGTTGCGCACCCAGCCCAGCATGGAGATGTCTGCGATGGTGTACTGGTCGCCCATGATCCAGTCGCGGCCCTCCAGCCGTCGGTCGATCACGCCCAGCAGGCGCTTCGACTCGGTCGCGTACCGTTCCAGCGGCCGCTTGTCCTCGAAATGCCGGCCGGCAAATTTGTGGAAGAAGCCGACCTGGCCGAACATTGGGCCCACGCCGCCCATCTGGAACATCAGCCACTGGATGGTTTCGTAGCGGTCGGCCGGATCGGCCGGGATGAACCGGCCGGTCTTGTCGGCGAGATAGATCAGGATGGCGCCCGACTCGAACAGGGCCAGCGGCTTCCCGCCCGGGCCGTCGGGATCGAGGATGGAGGGGATCTTGCCGTTCGGGTTCAGCGACAGGAACTCCGGCGTCCAGCTCTCGTCCCTGGTGATGTCGACCAGATGCGCCTCATAGGGCAGGCCGGTCTCCTCCAGCATGATCGAGACCTTCACGCCATTGGGCGTATTCAGCGAATACAGCTGCAGCCGGTCAGGATGGGCGGCGGGCCAGCGGCGGGTGATCGGAAAGGCGGAGAGATCGGCCATCGGGGTGCTCCTGTCGGGTTGCGTACGATGTAGGCGGCCCGCTTTCATCCGCAACCGCCACGGTGGCGCTTTCGACCTGCAGCCGCATCCGCGCTGGACCGCGCCCGCCGGGCCGGGCAAATGAGCGCCATGACCTTTCCGACCCCCACCCCCGCCGAATGGCGGGCCCTGGCGGAAAAGGCCCTGAAGGGCCGTCCGCTCGAAAGCCTGGTTCATCTCGACGCCGACCAGCTGACCATCCGTCCGCTCTACGCCGGCGCTACGGGCGTGGAGCCGTTGTTCGCGCCGCGCCCTGCGGACGCCGACGGCCGCGCCTGGGACCTGCGCAGCCTGGTCGAGGGCGATGATGCGGCCTCGGTCAATGCGGCGGTGCTGACGGACCTGCAGGGCGGGGCCGCCTCGGTGGTGCTGAAGGGGGCGGTGCTGGCCGACAGCGAGCCCCTGTCGCGCGCGCTCGACGGCGTGGCCCTGGAGCTGGCGGCCGTCGGCCTCGACGCCGGCCTCGCCGGCCCCGAGGCCGCCAACGCCCACGCCGTGGCGGCCAAGGGCACGCCC
>JAEZIH010000273.1 GCA_023416055.1 Pseudomonadota bacterium
GCCGCCCCCGCCGCCCCCGCCGCCGGCGCCGGGCGCCACGGCGTTGAACGAGGTCGTGGTCTCAGGATCGCGGGTCAGGGCCGAGGCGCGCCTCGCACCTGAGGCGGCCTATGTTCCGCCGACGCGGGTCCCGGCCGACACGGAACGCTACCCGGACGCCACGCCCAATCCAGTCAAGCGCGTGGCCGAGGAGCCCGTCTCGACCTTCTCCATCGACGTCGACACGGCCAGCTACGCCAACATCCGGCGCTTCCTCGGGGAAGGCCGCCTGCCGCCGCCGGACGCGGTGCGGGTCGAGGAGATGATCAACTATTTCGACTACGGCTATGAGCGGCCGCGCTCGGCCTCGGAGCCCTTCGCCGTCCACACCACCGTGGCCGCGGCGCCGTGGGCGCCGGAGCGTCAGATCGTCCACGTGGCCTTGCAGGGCTATGAACTGCCCTCGGCGGAACGGCGCCCCCTGAACCTGACCTTCCTCGTCGACGTGTCCGGTTCGATGGACAGCCCCGACAAGCTGGCGCTGGCGCAGAAGGCGATGAATCTGATCATCGACCGGCTGCGGCCGCAGGACACGGTGGCGGTGACCTATTACGCCGAAGGGGCCGGCACGACCCTGGCGCCCACGCGGGGCGATCAGAAGCTGAAGATCCGTTGCGCCGTGGCCAGTCTCTACGCCTCGGGCGGCACCGCCGGGGCCACCGGCATGACCAACGCCTACGACCAGGCCCAGGCCAACTTCGCGCGCGACCGGGTCAACCGCATCCTGATGTTCACCGACGGCGACTTCAACGTCGGGGTGACCGACAACATGCGACTGGAGGACTATGTCGCCGCCAAGCGCGAGACCGGCATCTACCTCTCCGTCTATGGCTTCGGCCGCGGCAACTACCAGGACGACCGCATGCAGGCCATCGCCCAGGCCGGCAATGGCACGGCGGCCTACATCGACGACGTCAACGAGGCGCGGCGGCTGTTCGGACCGGCCTTCGACAGGGGCGCCTTCCCCATCGCCAACGACGTCAAGATCCAGGTCGAGTTCAATCCGGCCCGCGTCGCGGAATACCGGCTGATCGGCTACGAGACCCGGCTGCTGAACGAGGCCGATTTCAGCAACGACCGCGTCGACGCTGGCGAGGTGGGGTCGGGCGCCTCGGTCACGGCTCTGTACGAGATCACCCCGGTCGGCGGCCCGAGCCAGATCCCCGAGCGCCGCTATGAGGCCAACCGCAACTCGATGGGCGTCGGCGGCGGCGATCCCGCTGGCGAGATCGGCTTCGTCCAGGTCCGCTACAAGCTGCCGGGCGAGCGCGACTCGCGGCTGATGCAGAGGGTGGTGTCGAACACCGCCGCCGGCCGCGTCTCCGCCCAGCCGCCGGAGAGCACCCGCTGGGCCCTGGCGGTGGCCGCCTTCGGCCAGAAGCTGCGCAACGATCCGTGGATGCCGGCCGACTACGACTGGGACGACATCCTGGCCCAGGCCCAGGGCGCGCGGGGCGAGGATCCGTACGGCGAGCGCGCCGCCTTCGTCCGGCTGGTGCGAGCGGCTGCAGGGATGCCGGTCCAGGCCCGACCGTAGTAGGACCGGGGGGTGAGCGACCAGATCACCCCCCTCGCCGCCCGCCGCCTCGCCCTGTCCGCCCAAGGATTCGGCCGGTCGCCTCCCGCGGCGCCCGGCCGAAAGCACGTCCGCGACCTCGTCCGCAGGCTGGGCGTGGTCCAGATCGACAGCGTCAACGTGGTGGCCCGCACTCACTACCTGCCGGGCTTCTCGCGGCTGGGCGACTATCCGCGCGAGGCGCTGGAGGCCGAGGCCTGGGGAAGCCGGCGCGGCCTGTTCGAATACTGGGGTCACGAGGCCTCGCTGCTGCCGCTGGAGACCCAGCCCCTGCTGCGGTGGCGCATGGCACGGGCCCGGGCGGGCGAGGGGATCTGGGGCGGGGTTGCGCGCTTCGGGCGAGAGCGGCGGGCCTACATCAACGAAGTGCTGAAGGAGATCGAGCGGCGCGGCCCGGTGACGGGCGGCGACTTCGCCGAGGGTCCGCGCGGGGCGCCCGGCTGGTGGTCGTGGTCGGACGGCAAGCGGGCGCTCGAGTGGCTGTTCTGGGCCGGGCTGATCACCACGAAGACGCGCCGCGGCTTCGAACGGGTCTACGACCTGACCGAACGCGCCCTGCCCCGCCGCATCGTCGAGACGCCCACGCCGGACGAGGCCGACGCCCAGCGCGAGCTGGTGCGGATCGCCGCGCGAGCCCTGGGCGTGGCCACGACGGCGGACTTGCGCGACTATTTTCGCTTGCCGGCGGCCGACGCGAAGACCCGCGTCGCCGAGCTGGTCGAGGCCGGCGAGCTGACCCCGGTGCCGGTCAAGGGCTGGCGCCAGCCGGCGTATCTGGCGCCCGGCGCCGGCAAGCCTCGCAAGGTGTCCGCCGCCGCCCTGCTGTCCCCCTTCGACAACCTGATCTGGACCCGCGACCGCACCGAGCGGCTGTTCGGGACCCGCGTCCGGCTGGAGATCTACACCCCCGCCCACAAGCGCACCCACGGCTACTACGTCCTGCCCTTCCTCGAGGACGAGGCGATCACCGCGCGGGTCGACCTTAAGGCCGACCGGCAGGCGGGCGTGCTGCGCGTGCAGGCCGCTTGGCGGGAACCCGACCTCACGCCCGAGACGCCGGAACGGCTGGCGGCGGAACTGCGGCGGATGGCGAGGTGGTTGGGACTCGGCGACGTCGAGGTGGTCAGGAAGGGCGACCTGGCGGAGGCCCTGAAGGCGGCGCTCTAGACCTCGAACCTCACCCCCTGCGCCAGCGGCAGGTCGGGGCTGAAATTCACCGTCTGGGTCTGGCGGCGCATGTAGGCTTTCCACGCGTCGGAGCCGGACTCGCGCCCGCCGCCGGTGTCCTTCTCGCCGCCGAAGGCGCCGCCGATCTCGGCGCCCGAGGGGCCGATGTTGACGTTGGCGATGCCGCAATCCGAGCCCCAGGCGGAGAGGAATTGCTCGGCCTCGCGGACGCTGTCGGTGAACACGCAGGACGACAGGCCCTGCGGCACGGCGTTCTGCATCTCCACGGCCGCGTCGAAGTCGGACCAGGTCAGGACGTAGAGGATGGGGGCGAAGGTCTCGTGCTCGACCACCGCCGTCTGGGCCGGCATGCGCACGATGGCGGGGCGGACGTAGACGCCGTCGCGGTCGACCCGGCCGCCGCCGACGATCACCTCGCCGCCCTGCTCCACCGCCTGCGCCAACGCCGCGTCGAACCCGGCCGCGGCGTTCTCGTCGATCAGCGGCCCGACCAGCACCCCATCCTCGCGCGGGTTCCCGACCGGCAGGGTCTCGTAGGCGGACTTGAGGCGGGCGACGAGGGCGTCGGCGACGCTCTCGTGCACCAGCAGGCGGCGCAGGCTGGTGCATCGCTGGCCGCAGGTCCCGACGGCGGAGAAGGCGATGGCCCGCACCGCCATCTCCAGATCAGCCGAGGGCGTGACGATCATGGCGTTGTTGCCGCCCAGCTCCAGCAGGGAGCGGCCGAGACGGGCGGCGACAGTCTGCGCCACCGCCTTGCCCATGCGGGTCGAGCCTGTGGCGGACACCAGCGGGATGCGGGCATCGGCGGCGAGAGCCTCGCCGGCGTCGCGGCCGCCGATCACCACCTGCGACAGGCCCTCCGGGGCGTCGCCGAAGCGGGCCAGGGCGCGCTCGAACACGGCCTGGGCAGCCAGGGCGGTGAGCGGCGTCTTCTCCGAAGGCTTCCAGATCACCGCATCGCCGCAGACGAGGGCGAGGCAGGCGTTCCACGCCCAGACGGCGACAGGGAAGTTGAAGGCCGAGATGACCAGCACCGGGCCCAGCGGCTGGTACGTCTCGCGCATGTGGTGCCCCGGCCGCTCGCTGGGCAGGGTCAGGCCGTACAGCTGGCGCGACAGGCCGACGGCGAAGTCGCAGACGTCGATCATCTCCTGCACCTCGCCAAGGCCTTCGGAGACGATCTTGCCGGCCTCCAGCGTGACCAACCGGGCGAGGTCGTCCTTCGCCGCCCGAAGCTCCTCGCCGAACAGGCGGACCAGTTCGCCGCGACGCGGGGCGGGGACGCGGCGCCAGGCGCGGAAGGCTTCGACCGAGCGAGCGACCGTGGCGTCGATGGCCGCCGCGTCCGCCACAGCCACGGCGGGTCCGGCCGAGCCGTCGATCGGCGAGCGGGTCGCCATGCCGTCGGCGGCGAAGGCGGCGTCCGGCACGCCGAGGCGGCGAAGGATGTCACGGCTCTCGGCGGCGGCGGTCATGGTCCAGGCTCCCGGCAACTCACCGCGGGCTTAGCGGCGCGGCGGGCAAAGAAAAAGGGCCGCTCCGTCTCTGGAGCGGCCCCTCTGTCAAGCGAGTCCTACCAGCGGGCGCGTTGCAGCTGGATCTGGATGCGGTCCAGCCGGCGGTCGAGGTCGCGGTACTCGGCCGCGCTCAGGCCGTTGCGGGCGTAGCGGTATTCCAGCGTCTTGTACTGGTTCAGCTCGCGAGCCAGGTCCCGGGCCTTCAGACGGTTGATCCCGCCGCTGCGGCCCATGCGGTCGATCTGCTGCGCCAGCACGCGGGCGCGGTAGTCCAGATCACGCGGCGCATAGCCGTAGCTGCTGTAGCCGGGCGAGCCGAAGCTCACGCTGACGCTGAAGTTCTGGGCCAGCGCCGGGGTCGAAGCCATGACCGCCGACGCCGCCAGCACGGGAAGCAGGGCCTTCCGGATCGTGGCGGTCTTCATCGGTTTGTCCTTTCGTCTCGGGGAAATCCCCGCTGATGGACGCAACATGCCCTCGCCGCCGTGACCCCACCCTGAGCGGCTCGTTGTCCAGCAGTCAGGAACCGGCCCTGAACCGGCGGGTTTTCTCGCCGACAGTCCGACAACCCCAGGAGATCCCCGATGAAGGTTCGTGACATCATGAGCAAGGACGTGCAGGTCGCCCGCCCGGGAGACAGCCTGCAGGACGTGGCCGCCCGCATGGCCGGCGGCGACTTCGGCTTCATGCCGGTGGCCGACGGCGACCGGCTGATCGGCACGATCACCGACCGCGACATCGTCGTGCGCGCCATCTCCGGCGGGGCCGCCTCCACCGCGCCCGTGGTCGAATACATCACCCGCGATCCGCACACCGCCCGCGCCGACGACGACCTCAAGACCGTTCTGGACGCCATGGGCGACCGCCAGATCCGCCGCCTGCCGGTGCTGGACAAGGACGACCGGCTGGTCGGCGTGGTCTCCCTCGGCGACCTGTCCACGCGGGTGAAGGAGAAATACGCCGGCGAGGCGCTCGAGGACATCTCCCGCCCCTGAGGCCGGCGTTAACCCATTCGTCAAACCGTGCGTTCACCCGGCCCGCCTAGGCTGGCCTCTCCACGACGGGGAGACGCCGATGGCGCGTGCGCAGTTCCAGAAGGGTCAGAAGGTCTGGGTCGAGTGCGTCGGCGCCTGGGCTCAGATCGAGCGGGTCCAGCCTGTCTGGGCCAAGGGCTTCGAGGAGCCGGTCCGGGTCACCTACGACGTCGGCCTGGGCCGCGAGTTCCTGGCCCATGAACTGATGCTGCCGACAGAGGATCCGGCCGCCAACGCGGGCGAGAACTGGCGTCTGATGCGGGCCCGCAACAAGTGGCAGACGGCCGAGGACACCGCCCATCACCCCTTCCCCGGAACCTATCCGGTGGTCGTCACCGACAAGGCCGACTGGGGCGGCTGGCGCGTCCCGGGGGCGGAATACGACCGCGACCCGGAGCAGATCGAATTCCAGGCGCGGCTGATCGCTGCGGCGCCGAGGCTGATGGCCCTGGCCCAGCGTATGGTGGCGTCGGTGGACGAAGCCCCGGACGACGCCCCGCCGGAAATGCTGGCCATGGCCCAGGACGCGCGCGCGGTGCTGAAGGACGTCACCGACGTGCTCGCCCCGCCGGCTGAGACCCTGGCGATGCAGCCGAACCCCTCGCGGGCGGCGTAAAGCCGCCGCGGGCCTCGACACGAATCCGCGACGCAGCCTAGATTCAGGCATTCGTCGCCGAATCGAACGGGAGAGCGCCTTGCGGGGCACAGAGCGCCGCATAACCCCGCAGGGACGGCGCGCCGCGGACCGGCGCAAGGGCCCGCCCGCGTGGCTGCGCATCTCCATCCTCACCGTCACCCTCGCGGTCGCCGCCTATGTGCTGCTGTTCGCGCGCGAAATGGCGCGGCCCGGTCAGGAGGCCGACGCCCTGCGCATGGCCGCCGTCGACCGCGAGGCGCGCCTGCTGGCCCTCGAGACCGAAGTCCGCATCGCCCCCGTCGAGGCGGCGGTGCGCGCCGCTGCGGCCCAACAGCGCCCGGCGGGCGAGACCCTCCAGCAGGCCCGCGCCGCCGCCCCCGACGCCGCCTTCGCCGTGATCACCTCGACCGGCGCCGTCGCTGCTTCCGTGGGAGAGCCGCCGGAGGCCTTCGCTCCCGCGCCCGGCAAGCCCCTGCTGGCCTCCGACGGGGCCGCCCTGCTG
>JAEZIH010000291.1 GCA_023416055.1 Pseudomonadota bacterium
CACGACTGGTACGAGGCCATGGTCGCCGACATGGGCGAGGCGCTGTCCCGCGCCCCCGTCGACCCCGCCCTGCGCGAACTCTTCACCGCCGGCCGCGCCCATCTGGTCGGCACCTCGGGGGCGATCACCAGCCTCGCCGGCATCCACCTCGGCCTGCGTCGCTACCAGCGCAACCTCGTCGACGGACTGTGGATGAGCCGCGGCGACTGCGAGAAGGCCGCAGAGCGCCTGATGCGCATGGGACCGGAAGGTCGCGCCGCCGAGGCCTGCATTGGCCCGGACCGCGCCGATCTCGTGCTCGCGGGCGCCGCCATCATGGAGGCTGTGCAGCGGGCCTGGCCATCGGAACGCGTCCGCGTCGCCGACCGCGGCCTGCGCGAGGGCCTGCTGCTGCAGCGTATGCGCGAGGAGCGTCGCCCCCGGCGCCGGCGTCGTCGCCGCTGACCTAGTTGGTCACCTGCACCGGCAGGTCGATGTCGCAGATCGAGAAGTCGGCGCCCCGGGCGGCCCGGGTCTGCTCGACCAGCGCACGGAAGCGAGGCGCATGCGGCGCCAGCACCTGAACCACCGGCCGCTCCGGCTCGGAAATGTCCGCCGCCACCCGCACCCGGGTCATCACGTCCGGCCGCGCCTGGGCCATCATGCCGTTCTCGCCGTCTCCGACCTGCAGCCTCCGGACCACGTCCAGCCCCTGCACCGTCGTCCCCCAGACGGTGTAGCGCTTGTCCAGCGCCGGATAGGACTGGCGCATGATGAAGAACTGGCTGTTGGCGGTGTCGTTGCCGACATCGCGGGCCATGCCGGCGACGCCCGGGCAATACAGGCCCCAGCCGTGCACCTTGCCGTCTCCGGTCTGGGCGAAGGCGGCGTCGGGCTGGGTCTGCACCGGCAGCGAATGCAGGAAGCCCAGCCGGGCCCCGGTCGGTTCGGCCACGGGCGCGAAGGGCATGGTCGGGTCGCGCCGGAAGGTGAACTCGGCCACCAGATCGGGATAAGGGCTCTGCCCCTCGCCGTTGCCCAGCGGATCCCCGGTCTGGGCCATGAACCAGTCGATCACCCGGTGCCAGACGATGCCGTCGTAGAAGCCACGACGCGCCAGCAGCTTGATGCGCTCGACGTGCAGCGGCGCGACGTCGGGCAGCAGCTCCACGAGTATCCGGCCCTTGGTGGTGTCGATGACCAGCAGGTTCTCGGCCGGCACTGTGCGCCATTCCGTAGCCTGGATGGTCGTCTCCGGCGTGGGTGCCGGCGGCGGAGGCGGCGGACCGCCGGCGTCCTGGGCCGCAGCCGGGACCGCCAGCAGGGCGCCCGCCAGCAGGGCGATGATGGAAATCGGCTTCATTGCGTTCTCCCCGGGAATGCGCATGGAGGGGTTCAGCCCCCCGTCACCTCGACCGGCGGCTCCACGTCGCAGACGTTGAAGGCCGCGCCTCGGGCCGCCCGGACCCTCTCGATCTCGGCCTGCAGGGCCGCGCCGGCGGCCACGCGAACGGACGGCCGCTCGCCCTCCGGCAGGGCCGCCGCGGTGCGGGTGCGGACCATCACGTCGGGATCGGTGACCTGCCCGTTGGCGGCCTCGGCCCCCGCGTTCAGCGCCCGGACCACGTCCAGACCGGCGACCACGCGGCCGAAGGGCGTGTAGCGGCCGTTCAGGTCGTCCTTCGCGCCGGTCATGAGGAAGAACTGGCTGTTGGCGCTGTCGACCGCATTGGCCCGCGCCATCCCCGCCACGCCGGGGCAGAACAGCCCCTGGGCCGCGGCCTTGAAGTCCGCCGTGACCATCATCTGGGCGTCCGGCTGGGTCACCACCGGAACGGAGCCGAGCAGACCGGTCTGGCCGCCCGCGATCGGCCCGGCGGGGACGAAGCCGGCGTCGCGACCGCGCCGGAATTCGAACTCGGCGGCCAGGTCCGGCAGCTCGCTGCCGCCCTGCCCCGTGCCCTGGGGATCGCCGGTCTGGGCCATGAAGTTGGGGATCACCCGGTGAAACTTGAGGCCGTCGTAAAAGCCCTGATCGGCCAGGGTGCGGATGCGCTCGACGGACTGCGGAGCCACGCGCGGCTCCAGCTCGACGAGGATGCGGCCCTTGGCGGTGTCGATGACCAGCAGGTTCTCGGGAGCCACGGCGCGCCAGTCGGCGGTCTGGGCTTCGGCGGGCGCGACGGCGAGCAGCGACAGGGCGGCGGCGAGGGCGAACTTCAAGACGGCGACTATCCCTTGACCTTGGCCCGGACCGCGACGGCGACGGCGGGGCTGACGAAACTGTCGATCGCGCCTTCCAGCCGGGCGATCTCCTTGACCAGGCGCGAGGCGATGGCCTGGTGCCGCGGATCGGCCATCAGGAAGACGGTCTCGATGTCGGCATTGAGACGCTGGTTCATCGCCGTCATCTGGAATTCGTATTCGAAGTCCGCCACGGCCCGCAGACCGCGCACGATGATGTTGGCGTCCAGCGATTCGGCGAAATGCATCAGCAGGCTGTCGAACGGCCGCACCTCGACCTGTTCCCCGAACCGCGCCACCTCCGCGCGCAGCATCGCGACCCGCTCGTCGGTGCTGAACAGCGGCCCCTTGTCGTCATTGCGCGCCACGCCGATGACCAGCCGGTCGACCAGCTTCACCGCCCTGCCGATGATGTCCAGGTGCCCGTTGGTGACGGGATCGAAGGTGCCCGGGTACAGGCCGATGCGCATGCGTTTCCTCCCCGCCTCCCGCGCCGTTTAGCAGGCCCGGCCGGAGCGGCCTAGATCGGCTGTGGCGGTTGCGACGCCCACGCCGCGTGCAGAGCCTCCAGCGGGGGCGGGCCGAAGGCATGGCCGTCGATCGAGGTCACCGCCGCCGCCGGCGTCGCGCTGTTGCAGATGAAGGCGGCGTCGAACCGGGGCAGGTCCGTCAGCGGCACCGGCTCCGTCACGCTGGCAAGGCCCACGCCCGCCAGCTTGCGCTCCAGCACCGCCTGCCCCACCCCGGCCAGCATCGGCGCCTCCGGCCAGACGACCTCCGCCCCGCGCACGAAGCCGATGTTCCACAGGCTGCCTTCCGAGATCCGTCCGGCCGCATCCACGAACAGGGCGTCGTCGAAGCCCGCTGCCCGCGCCGTCCGCCGGGCGCGGACCAGGCCGAAGGTGGCCACATGCTTCAGGTGCGGCGTCTCCCGCCCGTAGACCTGGGACTGCAGGGCCAGTCCGCCGGCCAGCGGGGCCGGCGGAGGGAAAACCGCGATCATCACCCGCGGCCTCCCGATCCATTCCGGCGTCCGCGGAGAAATTTCGGACGCGAACAGCTGGACCTTCAGCCAGCATTCTCCCCGCTCCTGCACCGCGCCGCGCACAAGCTGCCGCAGCCGAGCCTCGCCGACCGCCTGGCCGAACAGCGCGCGGGCGGAGGCCTCCAGCCGGGCCAGATGCAGGTCCAGGCCCCTCACCCCGCGGTCCTCTACCCTGAACGAGGTGAAGGCGCCGTAGTTGACCAGGGCCACATGAGCGAGGTCGTCCGCGGAGGCGGGCGCGCCGTCGATCAGGATGTCCGCCGCGCTCATGCCTGTTCCGTCGAGGTCAGCCCTCGCCGCCCTCGCCGTCCGTCTCGACCTCGTCGTCCCCGCCGCTGTCGGGCAGGCGCTCCACCGAGACGACGCGCTCGCCGTCGGCGGTGCGGAAGATGGTCACGCCCTGGCTCGAGCGGCCGACGATGCGGACCTGATCCACGGGGGTGCGGATCATCTGCCCGCCGGACGTGACCAGCAGCAGTTCGTCTCCTTCCTCGACCGGGAAGGCGGCGGCCAGCCGGTCGCCGGCGCGACCGCCGAGACCGTGCGCCGTCAGCCCCTGCCCGCCCCGGCCGGTGCGCCGGTACTCATAGGCCGAGGAGCGCTTGCCGAAGCCGGTCTCGGTGACCGTCAGGATGAACTGCTCCGCCGCGCCCATTTCCGCGATGCGTTCGACCGACAGGGCGGCCTCGCCGACCGATTCCTCATCGGCCGGCGTGGGCGCTTCGTCTTCCTCGCCGGCCGCGCGGCGCATGGCGTTGGCGTGCCGGACATAGGCGGCCCTCTCTTCCGGGGTGGCGTCGAAGCGGCCCAGCACGGCCATGGAGATGACCTCGTCGCCCGCCTGCAGGCGCACGCCGCGGACGCCGGTCGAATCACGCCCCTTGAACACCCGCACGTCGTCAGCCTTGAAGCGGATGGCCCGGCCCAGGGCCGTCGTCAGCATGACGTCGTCCTCGGCGGTGCACAGGGCGACGCCGACCATCCGGTCGCCCTCCTCCAGCTTCATGGCGATCTTGCCTGCGCGGTTCACCGTCGCGAAGTCGGACAGCTTGTTGCGGCGCACGTCGCCCGAGCTGGTCGCGAACATGATGTCGTAGTTGGCCCAGTCGGCCTCGTCCTCGGGCAGGGGCAGCACGTTCATGATCGTGTCGCCCGGCTCAATCGGCAGCAGGTTGACGAAGGCCTTGCCCCGCGACTGCGGGTTGCCCAGCGGCAGACGCCAGGTCTTCAGTTTGTAAGCCTTGCCGTTGGTAGCGAAGAACAGCACCGGCGTATGGGTCGACGACGAGAACACGCCCACGACGGCATCGTCCTCCTTCATCGCCACGCCCGAGCGGCCCTTGCCGCCGCGATGCTGGGTCCGGTAGGCGTTCAGCGCCACGCGCTTGACGTAGCCGCCGTGCGTGACGGTGACGACCATGTCCTCGCGCGGGATCAGGTCCTCGTCTTCCAGCTCGAAGTCGCCCTCGCCGATCAGGGTCCGCCGCGGCACGGCGAACTCGTCCTTCACCGCCAGCAGGTCCTCGCGGATCACCGCCAGGATGTTGGCGCGGTCCGACAGCAGGGTCAGGTGGCCCTGGATGGTGTCGGCCAGGCCGCGGGCCTCGCCGAAGATGTCGTCGCGGCCCAGACTGGTCAGGCGGCTCAGGGTCAACCCAAGGATGGCGCGGGCCTGCTCGTCGGTCAGGTTCAGCTTGTCGCCGTCGATCAGCATCGAGCGCGGATCGGCGATCAGCTCGACCAAGGCGATCATGTCGCCCACCGGCCAGGGCTTGGCCTGCAGCCGCTCGCGCGCCTCGGTCGGGTCGGCCGAGGAGCGGATGATGTGGATCACCTCGTCGATGTTGGCCACGGCGACGGCCAGGCCGACCAGCACGTGGCCGCGGTCGCGTGCCTTGGCCAGTTCGAACTTGATGCGGCGGACCACCACCTCTTCCCGGAACTCCAGGAAGGCCTCGAGCAGCTGGCGCAGGCCCATCTGTTCGGGGCGGCCATGGTTCAGCGCCAGCATGTTGACGCCGAACGACGACTGCAGGGCCGTGAAGCGCCACAGCTGGTTCAGCACCACGTCCCCGGAGGCGTCGCGCTTCAGCTCGACGACCATGCGCATGCCGTCGCGGTCGGATTCGTCGCGAACGTCGGAAATCCCTTCGATGCGCTTCTCGCGCACCATCTCGACGATGCGCTCGATCAGGGTCTGCTTGTTGACCTGATAGGGCAGCTCGGTGACCACGATGGCCTCGCGGTCCTTGCGGATGGTCTCGATCGTGGCCCTGCCGCGCACCACCACCGAACCGCGACCCTCGCGCAGGGCGTTCCGCGGCGCGGTGCGGCCCATGATCTCGCCGCCGGTCGGGAAGTCGGGACCGGGCACGATGTCCAGCAGGGCGTCGTCGCCGATCTCCGGATTGTCCAGCAACGCCACGCAGGCGTCGATGACTTCGCCCAGGTTATGCGGCGGGATGTTGGTCGCCATGCCGACGGCGATGCCGCCGGCGCCGTTGACCAGCAGGTTCGGGATGCGGGTCGGCAGGACGACCGGCTCCAGCTCCTTCTCATCGTAGTTCGGCTGGAAATCGACGGTGTCCTTGTCGATGTCGGTCAGCAGGGCCGTGGCCGCCGGGGCCATGCGGCACTCGGTGTATCGCATCGAGGCCGGCATATCGCCGTCGACCGAACCGAAATTGCCCTGGCCGTCGACGAGCATCAGCCCCATCGAGAAGGGCTGCGCCATGCGCACCAGCGCCATGTAGACCGACTGATCCCCGTGCGGGTGGAAGCGGCCCAGCACGTCGCCGACAACGCGGGCGCACTTCGAATAGGCGCGATCCGGGGACATCTTCAGGTCGTGCATCGAATAGAGGATGCGACGATGCACCGGCTTCAGGCCGTCGCGCGCGTCAGGCAGGGCGCGCGACACGATCACGCTCATGGCGTAATCGAGGTACGAACGGCGCAGCTCGTCTTCGATGGTGATGGTTGAGATGTCGCCGCCGCCGATGGGCGCGGCGTTGTCGTAGCTGTCGTCGGTCAAGGAAATCAGGCTTTAAATGGCCGGAATCGGAACGTGATCCGCTGACCGGTTTTCTAGCATCCGGGGGCTGTGGTGGCAAAGCGAAGCCGCCGGTCCAGCGCCCATGAACAGGGGATTTTTCGCCATGCGTCCTGCCCGTCTCGCC
>JAEZIH010000300.1 GCA_023416055.1 Pseudomonadota bacterium
CGCTAGGGGCGAGACGGGAGGCCGGGCGCGGGCTTATATGCCGCCGATGCCCAGCTCCCGCGCCGCCGCCCTGATGGTCCTGATCGCCTCGGCGGCGGTGCTGGGCCTCGCCCCGATCCTCGTCCGCCTGTCGGACACAGGGCCGGCGGCGGCGGGGATGTGGCGCTTCGCCTTCGCCCTGCCGTGGCTGCTTCTGCTGGTCTGGCGGCCGGGGCAGGCGAGGGGCGAGGCCGGGCCGGGCCGCCCGGACCGGCTGATGGCCCTGGCGGCGCTGTTCTTCGTGCTCGACCTCGGCTTCTGGCACTACGGCGTGGTGCTGACCTCGGTGGCCAACGCCACCACCCTGACCAACCTGACCCCCGTGGTCGTCACCGCCGCCGCCTGGCTGCTGTTCCGCGAGCGCCCCAAGGCCCTGTTCCTGCTGGCCCTGGTGGTGGCGCTCAGCGGCGCCTGGACGATGTCGGCGGGGGCGGACGGCCAGCAGGGGACCGATCCCCGCCTGGGCGACGCCTTCGCGGCCATCACGGCGCTCTGGTACGCGGGCTATTTCGTCACCGTGAAGGTGCTGCGCGGGCGGGCCTCGGCGGGGCGGATCATGCTGTGGACCACGGCCCTGGGGGCGCCGATGCTGCTGGCCGTGTCGGTGGCGCTGGGCGAGCGGCTGGCGCCGGCCTCCGCCGCCGGCTGGCTGGCCTGCGCCGCGCTGGGTCTGGTGCACGTGGCCGGCCAGGGCGGGGTGGCCTGGTCGCTGGGCCGGCTGCCGGCAGCCCTGACCGCCGTGAC
This sequence comes from Pseudomonadota bacterium, assembly GCA_023416055.1. Classification (GTDB taxonomy): domain Bacteria; phylum Pseudomonadota; class Alphaproteobacteria; order Caulobacterales; family Caulobacteraceae; genus Brevundimonas. Next base: position 784 of record JAEZIH010000300.1, read on the forward strand.
CGTGCTGATCCAGCCGGTCGTCGCCGCCGTGCTGGGCTGGATCCTGTTCGCCGAGACCATGACCGCGGTGCAGCTGGCCGGGGCGGCGACCCTGCTGGCCGGGGTGCTGCTGGCGCAGTGGTCGTCCAGACAGAGAAAGGGCGCGGGAGCCGAAGCCGCCGCGCCCGTTCCCTAGTTCGTCTGTGGCTCAGATCAGAGGAGCTTGAGCTCCACCGCCGAGGTCTTGCCGCGCTGGGTTTCCAGCTCGTATTCGACCTTGGCGTTCTCATCGAGGCCCTGCAGGCCAGCCTTCTGGACGGCCGTGACGTGAACGAACACGTCCGAACCGCCGCCATCCGGCTGGATGAAGCCATAGCCCTTGGTCGGGTTGAACCACTTGACCGTGCCGGTCGCCATTGTGCGTCTCCGTAAACGCGCTTTTCCAGGCAGGCGCCCCTGCGGGGTCGCCCGTCAGCCCATCTGGACAAGCTCGTTCAGGCGAAGGAGCGACGCACGGGGGTGGAAGCCGCGCCAAATCCGGACTGCGCCCAAGTTGTCTCCCGCAATCCCGGGCCGGTCAACTGCAAACGAGATTCGCCTCTCAGGCGCACAGGCCGCGCTCGGCCCCGTCCAGATGCAGGTGGTCGCCGTGGGCGGCGTTGTAGTCGGGGGTCAGGACGGTGGAGAAGACCCGGCAGGCCCCGTCGCGGACGCGCTTCAGGAAGGCGCGCCCTTCCTCGCCCCGCCGACCCTCGCCCTTCCAGTCGCCGGCCACCGAGACGGTGCGTCCGTCCTCGAGCGTCACCCCGGCGATGTCCAGGGCGTTGGCCCGCGCATGCTCCGAGGGCCGCACGCTCTCCTCGGTGCGGCCGTAGAGGCGGCGGCAGGAATAGGAGCCGTAGTTGTCCACCCGCGCCACGCGGCTGCCGAAGGTGCGCGCGGCCGCCGGCTGCAGCACCTGCCGGTCCCAGATCACGTAGCGGACGGCCAGCGGGCACTGCATGACGAGGCCGCCGGGGGCCAGCGGCGTCACCGCCCCGCCGGTGATGCGCACGGCCCCGCGGACCACGCAGAAGCCGCCGTCGTCTCGATCCTCGGCCCGCTCGACCTGGACCCCGGCCTCGCGCAGCACCTGCATGCAGGCGTCGGTGACGGCCTTGACCTCCTCCGGCGCGGCGGTGCGGGCGAGCTCGAAGTCCGCCACCTTGGCCGCCGTGGCCGTGCCGATCGGATGGCTGAGGTCCAGCGGCTTCCACGGCAGGTCCTGATGCGGGGCGAAGGCGTTGAGCAGGGCGAAGGCCGCGCACAGCCCCAGGCCGGCTTCCCACAGCAGGTTCCAGAAGTCGGCGAGATCGCGGTCCATCAGGGGGCAGGCTTACCCGCCCCGCCCGCCGCGGCCAACCGCGAGGGCTCAGGCCGTGGCCAAGGGGATCAGCCGCTGCAGCAGGGCCGGACAGGCTGTGCGTCCCACGGCTCCGTCGTTGGACACGGCGACGAGGGCCAGACCGCGCCCGGGCGCCACCATGGCGCTGCAGTGCCACATGGTGTTCGAGCCGTCGTGGGCGAGCACCGGTCCCGGCCCGCCGGCGCCGCCCCACGGCTGCTCGCGCACGCCCCAGCCGCAGGCATAGGCGGGCGGCGTCAGGTCGGCGGGCGCGGTGGTCAGCCGTCGCAGGCTGTCGGCGTCCAGCCAGTCCGGCCGGCCGCCCATCATGGCGGCGAGGAAGCGGCCGTAGTCGGCGAGGCTCATGTGGGCCGTGCCGGCGGGACCCAGCGCCTGCGGATTGTCGGCGCCGGGGTGGCCCGGGGCCATGGCCGTCTTCTGGCCGCCCGCGTCGCGGTGGCCCCCGGCGTTGTCGTGCGAACCCTCGGCCGAGCCCGGCGCACCGAAGCCGGCGCTCTCCAGACCCAGAGGGTCGAAGAGCTCGGCGCGCATGACCTCCTCCCAGGCGGCGCCCGTGATCCGTTCAATGGCGGCGCCGACCAGCACGTAGTTGGCGTTGCCGTAGGCGAACTGGCCCGGCGTCCCCGGCGGCGGCGCGGCGAGGGCGGCGGCCACGATGGCCTGGCGTTGCTCCGGCAGGCTGCGGGGATCGGCGCGGGCGGAGATCAGCCACTCGCGGCCCATCACCGCGGCGTCGGTCAGGCCGGCGCGATGGCGCATGAAGTCGTCCACGGTGGCCTGCCCCCAGCCGGCGTCGATGTTCAGGCCCGGGAAGGCCTCGGCCAGCGGCATGTCCCAGCGCGCCCGGCCTTGCCGCACGAGGCGAGCAAACACGGCCGCCGTCATCGCCTTGGTGTTGGAGCCGAGGTGCCAGCGGTCGTCGCGGGTTACCGGGTCGGCGGCGTCGGCCCTGCGCAGGCCGCGGACGTCCGACCAGATCACGCCCTCGCGCCCGATGATCGCCGCGCCCAGCGCCACGGGCCCGGCGGCCTCGAACACCCCGGCGAGGGCGGCTTCCGGCGAATCCGACGGGCGGGCGAGGACCCGACCGGCGCCGGCGGCGGCGGGTGCGAAGGCGAGGGCGGTGAGAAGGCTGCGACGGTCGATGATCATGAAAGGCTCCCCGATGGCGGGCGCATTCTAGGCGAGTGAGCCCGGCCTGCGCACGTGAACTCGCGGACAGCTGCGCGACGGGTTCGCGCCCCTTCTGCAACGCAGCCGCAACAGTCCTGCAAGCTTCCCGGGCCCTCAGAAGCCGAGTTCCTCGCGCAGCGCTTCCGCTGTCACCCCGTCCGCCCTGATCTGAGCCAGGGTGACCGAGCCGTCGCGCTTGGCGAAGCGCCGGCCGTCCGGCCCGGTCAGCAGGCGGTGGTGCCGATATCGGGGCGTCGGCCAGCTCATCAGCCGCTGCAGCAGCACCTGGATATGGGTGGCCTCGAACAGGTCCTGTCCGCGGATCACATGGGTGATCCCCTGCAGCGCGTCGTCGTGGGCCACCGCAACGTGGTAAGCCGTGCCTGCGTCCTTGCGCGCCACCACCACGTCGCCGGCGGTTTCCGGCCGCGCCCGGATTTCCCCGTGCTCGCCGTCCGGCCCCTGTCCCTCCTCCACAAAGGACAGCGCGTCCCAGACCGCTCCGCCCAGGTGTTCGCGGGCGCGCTCCAGCGAAAGACGCCAGGCGAAGGGCCGGCCTTCGGCGAGCAGGGCGGCCTCCTCGTCGGCGGGGTGGGGTCCGGGCCGCACCGCCTCCACCGCCCCGTGCGGTGCATCCCCAATGGCGTCCATGATCTCCTTGCGGGTGCGGAAGCAGCGATAGAGCAGGCCGAGGCCGTCCAGCCTGCGCACCACCTCGTCGTAGTCGGCCAGATGCTCCGACTGCCGGCGCACCGGCTGCTCCCAGTCGAGGCCCAGCCAGTCGAGATCCTCGTAGATCGCCGCCTCGAACTCCGGCCGGCAGCGGGTCGGATCGATGTCTTCGATGCGCAGGATGAACCGCCCCCCCGCCTCGCGGGCGACGCGCCGGGCGGTCAGGGCCGAGAAGGCGTGCCCCTCGTGCAGGCGTCCGGTCGGGGAGGGGGCGAAGCGGGTGACGAACATGGCCGCACGATAGCGACAAGCGGACCTGATCACAGCCGGTCGCTTGCGGGCCCTCGCGCCCCTCGCCAGTGTCGCATCATGCAGACGCCCTGTTGGCAGGACGACATCGCTGCGGCGCGCCTGGCGCTGCTGGAGCTGGACCCCGCCCTGGCCCGAGCTCACGCGCAGACGCCCCCGTTCGAATGGCGTCGGCGCACTGGCGGCTTCGCGGGGCTGTTTCGCATGATCGTCGACCAGCAGGTATCGCTGGCCTCGGCCGCGGCGATCTGGGCCCGGGTCGAGGCGGGGCTGGGAGGAGAGGTGACGCCCGAGCGGGTCCTCGCCGCCGACATCGCCGCGCTGCGCGCCCTCGGCCTGTCGATCCAGAAGGCGACCTATGGTCACGAGATCGCCCGCGCCCACGTCGAAGGCCACATCGACTTCGACCACCTCGGGCGGCTGCCGGACGACGAGGCGATCGCACGGCTGACGGCGATCAAGGGCGTGGGCCGATGGACCGCCGAGACCTTCCTCATGTTCTGCGAGGGCAGACGCGACGTCTTCCCCGCCGGGGACATCGCCCTGCAGGAAGCGATCCGCTGGCTCGACGGCGCCGCGGAGCGTCCGCGCGAGAAGGCGGCCCATGCCCGGGCGGAGATGTGGCGGCCGCATCGCAGCGTTGCGGCGCATCTGCTCTGGGGGTGGTATGGAGCGGTGAAGCGCGGAGAGGCCGCGCCGGAGAGCCCCGCCGCGTGAACCCCATCGTCGATCCCAACCTGGCCACGCCCGAGACCGTGCTCGTTGGCCTGGACTTCGCCGGCGTGGCCGTGTTCGCCGCCACGGGAGCGCTTGCGGCGGCGCGCGAGCGCCACGACCTCGTGACCTTCGCCTTCTTCGGCGCGATCACCGGCGTCGGCGGCGGTACGGTGCGCGACCTGCTGATCGGAGCGCCGGTGTTCTGGGTCTGGGACTGGCGCTACATCGCCGTCTGTGTGGTCGCCTCGCTGGCGGTGTGGGTGGTCGGCGCCCGGCCATGGCGCTTCCGCGCCCTGCTGTGGCTCGACGCCATCGGCCTGGCCGCCTACGGCGTCTTTGGCGCCGCCAAGGCCGAGCTGTTCGGCGTCGCGCCTCTGGTCTGCATTGTCATGGGCGCGTTGACGGCCTGCTTCGGCGGCATCGTTCGCGACCTGCTGGCCGGCCAGCCGTCGATCCTGCTGCGGCGGGAGATCACCGTGTCCGCCGCCCTGCTGGCCGCTTCGGTCTATGTCATCGCCCGGGCCTGCGGCCTGGACGCTTGGCCCTCGGCCTTCGCCGCCGCGGGCCTCGGCTTCGCCCTCAGAGCCGGGGCCCTTGTGTGGGGCTGGAGCCTGCCGGCCTTTCCCGGCGCTCCGACCCGCTGATCCATCTGGCCGGAGTGATCGCCAAGCCGTCGAATCAGGCGTAGGATTTTTCCACAGCCCGGAAGGAGACGTGTCTTCAGTCTGGTAGCGACGACAGATCCCATTCGCAGGACGGCGGCCTGATGCAGGTCCTCAGCCGCCCCCCGTCCGGTTGGCCGGCGCTGGTCCTCAACGCCGACTTCCGGCCGCTCTCCTATTACCCGCTGTCGATCTGGCCGTGGGAGGAAGTGGTCAAGGCGGTCTACCAGGATCGCGTCGACGTCGTATCGACCTATGACAAGGTGGTGCGCAGCCCCTCGATGGAGATCGTGCTGCCCAGCGTCATCGCGCTGAAGACCTATGTCGACCAGGATCGCCAGCCGGCCTTCACCCGCTTCAACGTCTTCCTGCGCGATGGCTTCACCTGCCAGTACTGCGGGGCCTCGACCGAACTGACCTTCGACCACGTCATCCCGCGCAGTCATGGCGGCCGCACGACGTGGGAGAACATCGTCGCCGCCTGCGGGCCGTGCAATCTCCGAAAGGGCGGGCGCACCCCCGAGCAGGCCGGCATGCCGATGCGTCGCGCGCCGCACCGCCCCAGTTCGTGGCAACTGCAGGAGTTCGGCCGACGCTTCCCGCCGCACTTCCTGCACCAGAGCTGGCTCGACTACCTCTACTGGGACATCGAACTGGAGCCCTGACGCGGAACCGGCCCGCGCCGGTCGGGTTGGCCAGAGAGGTCGAGGTTGGGAGCGAGCGAATGCGGATGGGAACGATGCTGCTGGTGACGGCGGGGGCCGTCGCGGTCTGCATCGCTGTCTATCTCGCCACCGGCGGCCGTTTCCTTTTCTTCGCCCTGCCTCTGCTGTTCGCCCTGCCGCTTTTCGGACGCAGGCGGTCCTGAATCCCGCGCAAGTCGCAAGGACGAGGGAACAGTTTCCATCGCGGCGGGTTGGGCAAGCGAGTTCACCGGAGAATGACCATGAAGAAGACGCTTGCGGCCGTCACGGCCGGATGTCTGCTGATCGCGGGTCAGGCCGCGGCGACCACCCAGGCCTCTGCGCGGGTCGGCGACCGGATTGGCGCCCAGTCGGAATCGTCCAGCGAGTTCGCTGGCATTCCGCTGATTGGCCTGCTCGCCATCGCCGGCGTCATCGCAGCCGCCGTGGTGGTGGTTTCGGACGACGCGTCCGAAAGCGACTGATCGCGGCCGGGCTGCTCCGGCGCCTGAATGCGACGACCCCTGCGGAGTCTCCGCAGGGGTTTCGCCTGTCCGGGCTCAGTTGGAACCGGTCGCCGCCTTCCATTCCTCGATGTAGGCCAGGCGCCGCAGCACCTTGCCGGCCGGATCGATGAGAACGTGCGCGCCGTCCGCCACGGCGATCCGCCCTCGCCCGCCCGTCATCGGTACGGTCTGCAAGCGGCCGTCGACCTCCACCTCGACCGGCATCGGGAAGGCGCCGCCATCGCCGGTCACCCATTCCAGCGCCAGTTCGCCGTTGGCCCGCGTTTGCCGCAGGTCGGGCAAGGGCGCCTGGTACAGGTAGCCACGGAAGAACCACGTCAGATCCTGGCCGGTCTCCTCGTTGATGATCGCGAGGAATTCGTCGGTTGTGGCGTTGCGCGGCTGGAACTCGCCCGGCCGCGGCGTAGCCGTGCCGTAGACCAGCCGGGTGACCGAGGTGAAGAAGGCTTCGTCCCCGATCAGCATCCGCAGGCTGTGCGCGATCAGCGAGCCCTTGTTGTAAATGTCGAGGCCCGGCCCGCGGTCGCTCTGGTAGACCTCGTCCTCTGACTTCTCCTCGCCGGAGACGACGGGGAATTTATTGAGCAGGCCGCGGCGCTGGCTGAGCAGTTCGGCCTGCATCAGCTGTTCGCCGTGCAGCCAGCGCAGGTAGAGCGGCTGCATGTAGCTGCCCAGCCCCTCGTGCAGCCACATGTCATCGGCGTTGCGGTTGGTCATCTGGTTGCCGAACCACTCGTGCGCCAGCTCGTGGTGCAGCAGCCAGTCGTAGCCCTTGCCGTCCAGTTTGTAGCCGTTGCCGTAGGCGTTGATGGTCTGGTGTTCCATGCCCAGGTGCGGCGTCTCGACGACGCCCATCTTCTCGTCCCCGAAGGGGAAGGGGCCGACCGTGGATTCGTAGAAGTCCATCATCGGCGCGAACTGGGCGAACAGGCCCCTCACCTTGTCCGGATGGTCGGTGCGCAGGTGCCAGTACGACATCGGGATCACATTGCCGAAGCGGCTGTGGTACTCGGCCGTGACCTCCTCATAGGGCCCGATGTTCAAGGCGATGGCGTAGGTGTTGGGATTGGCGGCCGACCAATTCCAGGTGGTCCAGCCGTCGCCGTGGTCTTCCTTGCCCATGAATCTTCCGTTCGAAGGGGCCGCCAGGTTGGAGGGCACGGTGATGTGCAGGTCGACGCGGCCCGGCTCCGCGAGCGGGTGGTCGATGCAGGGCCAGAACAGGTCGCAGCCCTCTGGCTGCACCGCTGTGGCGATCCACGGTTCGCCCGAGGGGGCCGTCGCCCAGACGAAGCCGCCGTCCCAGGGGGCCATCGGCGCCACGCGCGGCTCGCCGGCGTAGGCGATGCGCAGCCGGGCCGTCTCGCCGGCGGCCAGCGGCTGCTCCAGCTCGACCGTCATGCGTCCTTCAGGGTTGGACCAGCGCCCCGCGGGAACAGCGACGTCGTTCACCGCCACTTCCGACACCGTCAGCAGGGTGTCCAGTTCGACCACCAGCCGCTGCAGCGGCGCCGTGGCGGTGAAGTCCAGCACCGCCACGGCGTCGATCGCCTTCTGGTCGGGGATGACCTTGATGCTCAGGTCGGCCTTGTCGAAGCGCATGGCCAGCTGCTCGGGCGCGCGCGGCTGATCGGTGCCGAGGGTGAAGGCGGTGGACTCCCGCGCCGGCGTCTGCGCCGCCTGTGTCCCGGGCTGGGGTGCGGGGCCGGGATCCGCGGCGGTGGCGCCGGCGGTCGCGCAGGCGGCGAGCATCAGGACGGAGGCGGCGGCGGCCGCGCTTCGGCGGATGGCTACGGACATGAAAGGCTCCCCGTTACGAACGGTCGAGCCTAGTCGGCGCGGCGGCGGGCGCAAGCCGCGCAAACGAAAAGGGCCGGCGTCTCCGCCGGCCCCTGTCGGGACTTCGATGTCGCTGCGATCAGGCGGCGGCCTGTTCGGCCAGCTTGGCCTTGACCTGGCGCTTGATGCGCTGGGCGGTCGGCGACAGCTGCTCGTCGCGGGCCTTGACGATGAAGGCGTCCAGGCCGCCCTTGTAGTCGAGGGTGCGCAGGGCGGCGTTGGAGATGCGCAGGCTGAAGGTCTGGCCCAGCGCTTCCGAGGCGACCTTGACCGTCTTCAGCGACGGCAGGAAGCGGCGCTTGGTCTTGATGTTCGAGTGGCTCACGCTGTGGCCGACCATCGGGCCGATACCGGTGAGTTCGCAACGACGCGACATCTGACTATCCTTCGGAGCCGTCCACGCTCGAAGCGGACGCATGAAACAGGTGCGCGCGGGAGGTCATCCCGCGCGAGAGGGGGGCGTATAGAGGAGGAGTCCCCGCCGCGTCAAGGCTCGGGACACGCAACGGAGCCGTTCAGCCGCCGTTCAATTGCCGTTCTCTATCACCACTTGTCATGAGACCGATGTCCAGAACCGGAACCGCCATGAAGACGCCCGCCCTTGTTCGTGTCGCCGCCCTCGCCGCGCCTGTCGTCGCAGGGGGACTGTTGCTGGCCGCGCCGGTGGCCCCGCAGGCCGCGATGACGCCGCAGGCGAGCGCCGACACCGTCCTGCCCGGCTACTGGGAGTACACCACCAGCGCGGTGGGCGTTCGTGACACCGAGACCAAATGCGTCCGGGCCAGCGAGATCAACCGCTTCTTCGGCGGCCTGTCGACCCGCCGGTGGCGCTGCACCTATCCGGTGCGCCAGGTGGGCGCCGGCAACGCCCGCTTCGAGGGAACCTGCACCGACCACAAGAACCGGCGCGTGAACGTGCGGCTGAACGGCACCTACACCCAGGAAAGCTTCAGCTTCCGGGGCGGGGCGCAGCTGGCGCGCGGCACGCCCTACCTGCCGGCCTCGATCACGGCGCGGCGGGTCAGCGCCCAGTGCCCGGCCAACGCCGAATATTTCTGACGTCTAGAGCGGCTTGACGGCGGCCACGACGAAGGTGCGCTGGTCGCCGCCGGCCAGGGTGACGCTGACGTATTCGCCGGGGACGAAGCGCTCCTCGCCGAAGCGGAAGCCGACCGCATCGTCGGCTTCGCCGGGGTCCAGGTCGATGATCCAGCGACGGTTCTCGTGGCGCAGCCGGCCCTTGGCCTCGGTGTGGCCGTCGTTGAAGCGACGGGCGTAGGCGCGCTCGGGCTCGGCCCGCCAGCCGGCGACGTCCAGCCGCCCTTCCCCGTCCAGCGGCGCGACGATGTCGTAGCCCTCGCCTGGGTCTCCGGCGGGGGCGTCCGGCCCGCGCGCCGCCTCGAGTCGGATGTGGTAGAAGTCTGCCATTGACGCGTCCTCTCCGGTTCTTCCGCATTGAGGGTCGGGGGCGCGCCGGCGGCAACTCGGGGATTTCCCGGAGGAGGAGGGTATGAGGATGATAATGGCGCTCGCGGCCGTCGGCCTGACCGGGCTTGCGGCCTGTGCAGCGGGAGCGGACGGCCCGCCCCCGGCGCCCTTCGACCCCGCGCCGTCTGGCTCGATGGCCGCCGGCGGCGTCATCGTCCGTCAGAAGTGCGCCGGCTGCCATGCCGTGGAACTGACCGGCGACAGTCCGATGCGGGCGGCGCCGCCGTTCCGCACCCTGGGACGCACCTATCCGGTCCGGGATCTGCAGGAAGCGCTGGCGGAAGGACTGGTCACGGCTCATCCGGCCATGCCGGCGATCGAGCTCGAGGCCGAGGAGGTGGCGCACGTCATCGCCTGGCTCGAATCCGTCTCCGGGACAGGCGGCGGCGGCCCGAACTGAAAAGGCCCGGGATCGCTCCCGGGCCTTTCCTCATTCGGCGATGCGCCCCGATCAGGCGGCTTCGGCCTCTTCCGCCTCGGCGGCCGCGACCACCGCCTTCTTCGCGCTCAACGACTTCCCGAGCAGCTCGACGGCGGCGTCCTTGTCGATGCGGTTGGCCGCGGCGACTTCGCGGGCCATCCGGTCGAGGGCGGATTCATACAGCTGGCGCTCCGAATAGGACTGCTCCGGCTGGCTGTCGGCGCGGTGCAGGTCGCGGACCACTTCGGCGATCGAGATCAGGTCGCCCGAGTTGATCTTGGCTTCGTACTCCTGGGCCCGGCGCGACCACATGGTGCGCTTGATGCGGGCGCGGCCCTTCAGGGTGGTCAGGGCCTTGGAGACGACGTCGTCGGCGGCCAGCGAACGCAGGCCGGCGGTCTTGGCTTTCTTGGTCGGCACCCGCAGGGTCATCTTCTCGTGGTCGAAGGTCACGACATAGACCTCCAGAGACATGCCCGCGACTTCCTGGGTCTCGATGGCCGCCACCTTGCCGACGCCGTGCGCCGGATAGACGACCGCGTCGCCAACCTTGAACTCCAGACCAGTCTTGTTCGTCATGTCATTCCTTTCCCGGCCCAGGGCGGCGGGTGAGACGCAAACGCAATCGACGACGAGGGCTCGACCCGCGGCAGGACCGCCGGCGCGCACTGTCAGTCGTCAAAGCGGAAACGGATCACCGAACCTCTGGCCGATCCCGCCTGCGTGGACGGGATTCTGTCGCAAACGCGGGCGGCGCGAGGATTTCGCAGACCGCCCGACCCAATGACAGTAACCTATCACAAATCTGCGGAATTTCAAAACGTCCACAGCGTCAGCATACAGCAGGCTGTAAACGCCGGCCCCGCAACGGGGCCGGCCCAGGGTCGCTTCTCAGGACCCCTTGCCCGGCTTGGGCGAGAAATACTTCTCGAACTTGCCGGTCTCGCGCTCAAACTGCTCGGCGTCCGCCGGCGGCGTGCCCTTGACGGTGATGTTGGGCCAGACCTTGGCGTATTCGGCGTTGACCATCAGCCACTTGCCGTCGGGCTCGTCCTCGGTGTCCGGCTTGATGGCGTCGACGGGGCACTCCGGCTCGCAGACGCCGCAGTCGATGCACTCGTCCGGGGCGATGACGAGGAAGTTCTCGCCCTCATAGAAGCAGTCGACGGGACAGACCTCGACGCAGTCCATGAACTTACATTTCACGCAGGCGTCGGTGACGATGTAGGTCATGGGGCGGGGTTCAGTCGCGCAGGTTGTGAGCTCGGGGTGCGCAGATGACCCCGGCGGCGGCGGCTGTCAACACAGTGGGCCGACGTGACGCATCGCGACTTGCGCGCCCGTCCGCTTCCTCTATCTGTAGCCATATCGATTACAGATGCCCCTTGTTTCAACCGGAGGAACTTCATGCGTTTCATCTCCCGCACTGTCGCCGTTGCGGCGGCGTCCCTGAGCCTTGTCGCCGGCGGCGCCGTGTTCGCCCAGGCCGCCCTGACCCGGACGCCGGCTGAGGTCCAGGCCGGCGCCTACGACCTCGATTCCGCGCATGGCAAGATCACCTGGTCCGTCGATCACATGGGCTTCTCGACCTACAAGGGGCAGTTCGTGAACGTCGACGCCGACCTGGTGCTGAATCCGGCCAACCCCTCGGCCTCGACCTTGACCGCGACCATTCCGCTGACGGATGTCGATTCCAACTCGGACGGCCTCGACGGCCACCTGCAGACCGCCGACTTCTTCGACACCGCCAACCATCCGGTCGCCACCTATGTGTCGCGGTCGGTGACGGTGAACCCGGATGACGCCACTCGCGCCACCGTCGTCGGCGACCTGACCCTCCGGGGCGTGACCCGGCCGGTCACCATGGAGGTCAAGTTCAACCAGGCCGGCCCGTCCATGGGCGGCGTCTACCGCGCCGGCTTCGACGGCCGGGCGACCATCCGCCGGTCGGAGTTCGGCATCACCTACGGCCTGCCCCTGCTGGGCGATGAGGTCGACCTGCACATCGAGGGCGAGTTCACCCGTCCGTAGGCGGGTCGCCGGCGAGTGAGACGTAGAGCGCGCGGGCCTCGGCTGGGGGCCCGCGCCGTTCGCCCATGGCCGCGACCGTCAGCTCGATCAGCCGGCCGCCCTGGGCGAACACCAGGGCGTCGCCGACGTGGACTGAGCGGCTGGGCTTGTCGAGACGGGTCTGGACGCCGTTGTGGGTCAGGCGCACGGCTCCGCGCTCGACCATGGCCGCGGCCAGCGACCGGGTCTTTGCAAAGCGGGCGCGCCACAGCCACACGTCGATACGGCAACTGGTCTCGCTCACGCGGGCTTCCTGCGCGGGCGCGACCGTTTGCGACGTCCCGGGGCCGACGCCGGCGCGGCCAGTGCGGACAGGGCCGCGAACGGGGAGTCCTTCGGCGGCGCGGCCGGCTTGCGCGGCCTGGCCGGCTGTTGCGCGCGCGTGGCTTTCAGGCCTGCCGCCAGGGTCTTCGCCTGTTCCGGCGAGATTCCCAGCTCGGCCAGATCCGTTTCGGTCAGGGCGCCCTTGTTGCGGGCCCGGCGCTCGGCCATGGCTTCCAGCAATTCCACCCCTGCGGCCAGCCGGCCTACCGGCCTCAACCCGTAGGCGGCGAGCACCCGCGCGGACGGGGCCGGATCGGGCAGGGCGGCGACGCCCGGCGCCGGGCGGAAGACCTCGTCGGCAACGAAGGCCTGGGCGACCGCGGGGGCCCGCCCCTTCAGCAGGGCCGGCAGCCAGACGGAATGGGCGCCCAGACGCACGCCGAAGCTCTTCAGGGTGCGGCGCTCGGCCTGGCTGAGGGCGGCGAGGTCGTGCTCGACCTCGCGGCGGTCGACGATCCCGCCCGCCTCGACCAGACGGAAGGCGAGACCGCGCGGCAGGCCCTTCAACTGGCCGGTCTCGACCGCCGCCTTGAGCCGACGCAGGGCGCGCAGGGCGCGTCCGGCCTCGCTGGCCAGCCAGGCCTCCAGCCGCCGCTGGGCCCGATCACGCGCCGCGGCCGGGCCCATTTCGCCCAGCAGCCGGACCCGCGGCGCGAACCAGTCGCCGCCGATGATCCGACCCGCCTGCGCGCCGCGCCACAGAACGGCGCCGTCGGGCGTCACCGAGAAGGCCTCGTCGTCATCCGCCGCCAGCCGGCCCAGCCGCCGCGCGATCTCGGGCGCGACCGCCTGCCGCGCCGCATGGCGCAGGGCCCTGTCCTCCAGGGCGCTGCCGCCCTTGTCGATCTGGAAGTCGACGCCGGTCAGCCGCCCCACGGCGTGGCCCTCCACCACCACCTCGCCGTCGGCCTCGACCTCGGCGACGGCGTCCTCGCGCACGTTCAGGGC
>JAEZIH010000013.1 GCA_023416055.1 Pseudomonadota bacterium
GTCATCCCCGAGGACGAACTGGAGTTCCGCTTCTTCCGCGCCGGCGGCCCGGGCGGGCAGAACGTCAACAAGGTCTCGACCAGCGTCCAGCTGCGCTTCGACGTCGTGAACTCCCCCTCGCTGAGCGAGCTGGTCAAGGAGAGGCTCCTCAAGCTGGCCGGCAGCCGCGCCACCCAGGCCGGCGAGGTGCTGATCACCGCCGTCCGCTTCCGCACGCAGGAGCGCAACCGCGCCGACGCCGTCGAGCGGCTGCAGGCGCTCGTCGACGAGGCCTCGATCAAGCCGGTCTTCCGCGTCCCGACCCGCCCCACCCGGGCCTCGAAGCAGCGCCGGCTCGAGAGCAAGGCCAAGCGGTCGGCGATCAAGAGCGGGCGCGGCAAGCCCGGCCTCGGCGACTAGTCCAGCCGGTCGGCCTTCCTCAGGCCCGGGAACAGCTTCGCCCAGACCCCCGTCGCCGCCAGCGCGCCGAAGCCGCCGAACACCGCCGCCCCGACCGGCCCGAGGAAGCGCACCGCCACTCCCGAATAGGCCTCGCCCAGCTCGTTCGAGGCCCCGATGAACAGCATCGACACCGAACTGACCCGGCCCCGCATGTGGTCCGGCGTGGCCAGCTGGATCAGGGTCTGGCGGATGTTGACGCTGATCATGTCCGCCGCCCCGCCGACCAGCAGGGCGGCCCCCGACAGCCACACCGACCTGGACAGGCCGAAGGTCAGGGTGCACAGGCCGAACACCGCCACCGCCGCGAACATCCACCGCCCGCCGCGCCGCACGATCGGAAAGCGGCTCAGATAGACCGCCATCCCCAGGGCCCCGACCCCGAACGAGGCCCTCAGCAGGCCGAAGCCCTCGGGTCCGACATGCAGGATGTCGCGCGCGAAGATCGGAGTCAGCAGCGCCACCCCCGCGAGCAGCACCACGACCAGGTCCAGCGATATCGCCCCCAGCACGATCTTGGTCCTCCAGACATAGGCCAGCCCCTCCTTCACCGCCTCCAGCGGCGGCTGCTTGCCCTCGGGATTGCGCGGCTTGCCGCTGGTGCGGATCAGCAGGAAGCAGCCGATTCCGACCATGAACAGCCCCATGGCGCAGGCGTAGGCCAACGGCACGTTGATCCCCACGATCACCCCGCCCAGCGCCGGTCCGGCGATGGCCCCCGTCTGGAAGGCGATCGACTGGGCCGCGATGGCCGGCGGCAGGGCCTTTCGTCCCACCACCATCGGCAGGAAGCTCTGGCTGGCCGGCGCCAGGAAGGCCCGCGCCGCCCCGAACAGGGCCGCCACCGCCAGCAGCCCCCACAGCGGCGGATCGCCGTGGATGGCCATGGCCAGGAAGCCGCCGGCGCAGGAAGCCTCGACCAGGATCGACAGCCACACCGTCCGCTTGCGGTCGCGCCGGTCCGCCATCGCCCCCGCCGGCAGGGTGAAGGCCAGCAGCGGCAGGAACTGGCACAGGCCGACGAGGCCCAGGTACAGGCTGGCCTGCTCGATCGGATGATCCCGCCGGGCGATCTCGTAGACCTGCCACAGCAGCGCCGAGGACTGGATTTGAATGCCCAGCACAGCCGTCACCCGCCCCAGCCACAGCAGGCGGAAGTCGCGGATGCCCCACGGGCTGGCCGGCGCCCCGTCTCCGGGCGGAGACGGAGGAGTCGGCGTGCCGCTGTCGAGGCTCTCGACCGTCACGTGCGCCGGTCGGTCTTCGGATACGGGGTCCCGTCCCGATGGAAATAGCCGCCCGGCCTGAACACCATGTCGATATCCGGATAGTCGCCGCTGTCGCCGCCGGGCGTCCGCGTCCCGACCTCAAGCAGAACGGCCTCGGCCCCCGACCGGTTCTCCAGCTTGTGCCCGTTGGCCACGCCGGCCTTGAACCCGGCGCAGTCCCCGGCCCTCAGCACGGTCTCCCCGTCGTCCTCGACCAGCACCACCTCGCCCTCCAGCACCCAGACGAACTCGTCCTCGCCCTCGTGCCAGTGCCTCTGGCTGGACCAGGCGCCCGCCGGCAGGCGCAGCAGGTTGACCCCGAACTGGCTCAGCCCGACCGCGTCGCCCAGCCGCCACCGCCGCCGCGGCTTGCAGGGACCCGCGAATTCCTCGGGATAGGCCGTGCCGTGGCCGGTCGGCGCATTGTCGATGTCGATCTTCGGCATGGCTCGCAGCCTATTCCCGAACTCCGGAACCCCGTAAAGCAAGGTTGCATGAGCCCCGCATCAACTCCGGTTATCGATCCTGTCGAGCTGACCCGCGACCTGATCCGCCGCCCCTCGGTCACCCCGGCCGATGAAGGCGCGATGGACATCGTCGAACGCGTCCTGACCGGCCTCGGCTTCCACTGCCGGCGGATGCCCTTCGAGGGCATCGAGAACCTCTACGCCAGACGCGGGACGGCCTCGCCGAATCTCTGCTTCGCCGGCCACACCGACGTGGTGCCGACCGGCGCCGCCGAGGCATGGTCCGCCGCCCCCTTCGACGCCGAGGTGCGCGACGGCGTCCTCTACGGCCGCGGGGCCGTCGACATGAAGGGCGGCATCGCCGCCTGGATCGCCGCCGTTTCCCGCGCGCTGGCCGAGGGCGACGTCCCCGGCTCGCTCAGCTTCCTGATCACCGGCGACGAGGAAGGCCCGGCCCTGCACGGCACGAAGAAGGTAGTCGAGGCCCTGATGGCCGAGGGCGAGGTCATCGACGCCTGCATCGTCGGCGAGCCCTCCTCCCAGCACGCCCTCGGCGACATGATCAAGATCGGCCGCCGCGGCTCGCTGAACAGCTGGATCACCGTCCACGGCAAGCAGGGCCACGTCGCCTATCCCGACCGCGCCGCCAACCCCGCCCCGGTCATCGCGCGCCTGCTGGCCCGGCTGGCCGAGCACCGGCTGGACGACGGCTACGAGGCCTTCCAGCCCTCGAACCTCGAGATCACCACCATCGACGTCGGCAACCCCGCCAGCAACGTCATCCCCGCCGAGGCGCGGGCCCGCCTGAACATCCGCTTCAACCCCAACCACACCGGCGACAGCCTGATCGCCTGGCTCAATGCCATGGCCGGCGAAGCCCAGGCCGAGAGCGGTCTGCGCATCGAACTGGAGCACCTCTGTTCGGGCAACGCCTTCCTGACCGAGGCCGGCCCCTTCGTCACCGGCGTGCAGGACGCGGTCGAGGCCGTCACCGGCCGTCGGCCCGAGGCCTCGACCACCGGCGGCACCTCGGACGCCCGCTTCATCCGCGCCATGGCCCCGGTGCTGGAGCTCGGCCTCGTCGGCCAGACCATGCACCAGATCGACGAACGCGCCCCCGTCGCCGAGATCGAGGCCCTGGCCGAGGTCTACCGCCGGGTCATCGAGACCTTCTTCATGGCCGCTCGAGGAACCGCAGCGCCGTAAGCACGTGCGCCTTCACCCCGACCGGCAGCACCGCCTCGTTGACGTCGAAGGCCGGCGAATGGTTCGGCGGGGACGTCGCGGGATCGACCCCGTCCGCGCTGGCCCCGAGGTGGTAGAAGACGCCCGGCACCTCGCGTGACAGGTAACTGAAGTCCTCCGCCACCGTGGTCGGCGGCGCGCCGGCGTCCACCCGGCCCTCGCCCGCGGCCTCCTCCAGCACCGGCTTCAGCCACGCCGACAGGGCCTCGTCGTTGAACACCAGGGCCGCATTCTGCCGCACCCCGAACTCCGCCGTCGCCCCGTAGGTCTCGGCCACGTTGCCGACCGCGATCTCGGCCCGCCGCACCAGATCGTCCCGCTGCGCCACATCGAAGGTGCGCAGCGTCCCCGACAGCACCGCCCGGTCCGGAATGATGTTGTAGCGCACCCCCGCATCCACCGTGGCGATGGTGAACACCGTCGGCGTGGTCGTCGGATCGACGGTGCGGGCGGTCAGGTTGTTGATCGTCTGGATCACGTCCGCCGAGGCGGCGATGACGTCCACGCCCTTCCACGGCCACGCCCCGTGCGTCTGGCGTCCGTTCAAAACGATGTCGACCCGGTCCGACGCCGCCATGAAGCCGCGCGGCCGGTACCACAACTTGCCCGGCTCGCCCGGCACCACGTGCAGCCCGAAGATAGCCTCCGGCCGTGGATCGGAGAGCGCGCCTTCCTCTATCATCAGCGCCGCCCCGCCCTTGGGTTCGCCCGGAGGCGCCCCCTCCTCGGCCGGCTGGAAGACGAAGACGATCGTGCCGGCGATCTGGTCCTTCATGCCGGCCAGCACCTCGGCGGCGCCCATCAGCATGGCGATGTGGGCGTCGTGGCCGCAGGCGTGGGCCACCGGCACGGTCTGGTCCATGTAGGTCCCCGTGGCGGTCGAGGCGAAGGGAAGACCCGTCGCCTCCAGAACCGGCAGGGCGTCCATGTCGGCGCGCAAGGCTACCGTCCGGCCGGGCCGCCCCCCGCGCAAGATTCCAACGACCCCCGTCTTGCCGACGCCGATGCGCACCTCCAGGCCCAGCGCGCGGAGGTGGTCGGCGACAACGCCGGCCGTCCGCGTTTCATGGAAGCCCAGCTCGGGATTGGCGTGCAGGTCGCGCCGCCATTCCACCACCCGGGGCATGACCTCCCCGACGGCCGCCTCGACCCTGTCGCGAGGTACCTGTGCTGCGGACGCCCCGGCCATGGCGACGACAAGCGTCGCCGCGCAGGCGCCCAGCGGACGGCGGATGGGCATGACGGCGTCTCCCCGGCTTGAAGCGCAACCGTCGCGGAGGCGAAGCGCTTCCGCAAGACCCCGCCTCGGCCTAGGGTCGTTTCGTGAACCTTCGCTCGCCCGCCTTCGCCATCCTCTTCGCGGTCAGCCTGATCGCCGCGGCCGGCAACATGGCCCTGCAGTCGGTGTTGCCCGCCATCGGCCGCCAGTTCGGCCTGCGGGACACCCTGGTGTCGGCCGCCTTCGCCATCTCGGCCCTGATGTGGACCCTGACCTCGCCCTACTGGGCCAGATTGTCGGACCGGCTGGGCCGCAAGAAGGTGATCATGATCGGCCTGTCCGGTTTCGTCGCCTCCATCGGCGGCTTCGGCCTGGCGACCACCGCAGGCTTGCAGCTGTGGCTCGCGCCGATGCTCGCCTTCACCCTGATGGCGGTGGCCCGGACCATCTACGGCGTGTTCGGCTCGGCCTCTCCGATCGCCGCCCAGGCCTATGTCGCCGACCGCACCACGGCCGGTCAGCGCACCCAGGCCATGTCGCTGCTCGCATCGGCCCAGGGGCTGGGCACGGTGATCGGCCCCGCCATCGCGCCCTTCTTCATCCTGCCCCTGGTCGGCCTGGCCGGGCCGATGTACGCCTTCGCCCTGTTCGGGGCGGTCGTTCTCTGGGTCGTCTGGCGTCACCTGCCCAGCGGCGACGTCGTCCGCCAGCCCGCGCCGGGCCGCCATCAGGAAGACGTCGGCAAGGGGCTGTGGAAGGACCCGCGGGTGCGGGATTACCTGCTCTACGGCCTGCTGGTCACCGGTGCCCAGGCCGTGAACATCTCGGTGCTCGGCTTCCATATCATCGACGAGATGGCGGCCACGGGCTCGACGGTGCTGGAGGCCCAGCCCTTCATCGGGATCGCCATGCTGGCCGGGGCCGCGGCGACCCTGATGGCCCAGTGGGGCCTGATCCCGCTGCTTCGCCTGCAGGCCGCGGACCTGATGCGCTGGGGCGCGGGTCTCGCTCTCGCTGGCAATGTCCTGACCATTGCTGCGCCGGGCTACTACGGAGTGGTGATCGGCTACGCCGTCATCTCCCTGGGCGTCGGCTTCGCCCGCCCCGGTTTCACGGCCGGCTCCTCCCTGTCCGTCGGGCCGCATGAGCAGGGCGCCGTGGCCGGGCTGATGATGTCGCTGGCAGGCCTCAGCTTCCTCGGCCCGCCAGTTGCCGGGGTCGCCCTGTACGAAATGGGCGAGGCGGCGCCCTTCGTCGCCAACATCCTGCTGCTCAGCCTGGCCGTGGTGCTGTGCTTCGCCAGCGCCCGGCTGCGGCTTGGTCCGCCCGACCTGCCTGACCGGGATGAGACCCCCTCGCCCGAGACCCCGCCGGCCTCGCAGCCGGGACCCGAGGGCGGGCGCTAGGGCCGTCTTTTCAGCGCCTGAAAGCCGTGCCAGACGGAAGCCCATGGAAACAGCCCGCATCGAGAAGCGCATCGGCGTCCGCGCCTCCACGGACCGGATCTGGGAACTGATCTCGGACCTTTCCGCCTGGGATGGCTGGAACCCCGTGGAGACCGCCGTCGAGGGGACCATCGCCTACGGCGGCGCCATCGCCCTGACCGAAGCGATCCGGGGTCTGCCGGAGCGCCGCGCCTCGGTCCGCGTCGGCGAGTGGCAGCCCTACGCCCAGCTGGTCTGGATGGAGAAGCGCGGCCTCTGGTTCAACTCGATGCGCTATTTCGAGATCGAGGAACTGGAGCCCGGCAGCTGCATCGTCGCCAACGGCTTCATCTTCTCGGGGCTGCGCGGCGAGATGTTCTTCGACCGCCGTCGCAAGGAGCTGCGCGGCGCCGTCGATGCAGTCGCGGACGGTTTGAAGACGGCGGCCGAGGCCTAGCCGCCCTTCGCCATGGTGTCCTGGATGCTGATGATCGCCGGCGTCAGGATGACGATGAACAGCACCGGCAGGAAGAACAGGATCATCGGCACGGTCAGCTTGGCCGGCAGGGCCGCGGCCTTCTTCTCGGCGGCGGAGAGACGCATGTCGCGGTTCTCCTTGGCCATGGTGCGCAGGGCCGAGCCCAGCGGCGTGCCGTAGGTCTCGGCCTGGGTCATCGCCGTGGCCACCGACTTCACGCCGGGGTGGTTGGTGCGCTTGGCCAGGCCGTCGTACGCCATGCGCCGGTCGGGAAGATAGCTGAGCTCGGCCGACAGCAGGGTCAGTTCCTCGGCCAGGTCGATGGACGAGCCGCCGATCTCCTGGCTGACCTTCTGGATCGCCGCCTCGATCGACATCCCCGCCTCGACGCAGATCAGCAGCAGGTCGAGGGCGTCCGGGAAGGCCTGCATGATCGAGGTGCGGCGCTTCGAGATCCGGTTGGCCAGGTAGATGTTGGGGGCATAGAAGCCGACCACCGCCGCGGCCATGCAGATCGTCAGCCGGGTCATCACCGCCAGGCCGAAGTCGTTCAGGATGAAGACGTAGAAGACCGCGAACGCCAGCATCACGAAGGGCATGGAGAAGCGGAAGAAATAGAAGGTGGTCAGCGGCCTGGGTCCGCGGAAGCCCGCCTGGGCCATCTTCTCGGCCACTTGGGGGTCTTCCAGCAGCTTGCTGAGGTTGAGCCGGTCCACGACCCGCTTCTTGAAGCCCTCGTCGCTGTGGCGGAGATGCTGCTGCCCGCTCTGGCCTGCGGCGATGGCCTGCCGTGACCGGCGCTTCAGTTCCTCGCGGCGCGTGGCCACGGCCTTCATCCGGTTTTCCAGCTTCGCGCCGCCGCCGAAGGACCCCATCAGGGTCACCAGGGTGGCGAACACCAGAACCCCGACGCCGATGCTCAGCAGGTTCTGGATATTGGTCAGGAAGTCGATCACGCCGCCCATGCCGCCCTCTAGAACTTGAACGAGATCATGCGCTTCATGACGAAGACGCCCATGGACATCATCATCACGGCGATCAGCAGCATGAACTGACCGCGGGGGTCGGTGAACAGCTTGGCCATGTAGGCCGGGGTGGTGATGCTGACGAGGATCATCACCGCCGGCGGCAGCGAGCCGATGATGCCGGCCGAGGCGGTGGCCTCGGACGACAGCGCCTTGATCTTCTCGCCCATCATCTTCCGGGCCCGCAGCACGCTCGACAGGTTGCCGAGCGCCTCGGCCAGATTGCCGCCGGTCTTCTGCTGGATGCCGATGACGATGGCGAAGAACTTCAGCTCGGGCGTCGGCATGCGCTCGTACATCTTCTCCAGCGCCTGGGGCAGGGTCAGGCCGACGCCCATGCCCTCGACCAGCACCTGGAATTCGGGACCCAGCGGCACCGGGCTCTCGCGGGCGATGATCTTGAAGCAGTCATGGACCGGCAGACCGGACTTGATGCCGCGAACGATGACGTCGACGGCGTCGGCGAAGTGGCTGGAGAATTTCTTCATCCGCCGCTTGGCCAGGAAGCCGATCACCCAGCGGGGCAGGCCGAGGCCGAAGATGACGGCCGCGCCGATCGAAATGAGGATGTTGCCGCTCAACAGCAGGGCCAGAAGCAGGGCCACCACGCCGAGGGCGGCGCTGACGATCCAGAAGGTCTTCATGCTAACCGACACGCCGGCCTGCTTCAGCTTGGCGGACAGGCTGACCCGCGCCTTGCGCGAGGCTCGCTCCGACTCCTGGAGCTGCTTCAGGATCTGCTTGCGACGCGCCTCGGGCGTGTTCGCCGCAGCGGCCTTGCGGGCGGCGGCGGTGCTTTGCTTCGGACCGCCGAAGTTCTGCGCGCGCTTGAGGGCCGCGGTCGACGAGTCGCCGCCGCCCACCAAGGCCCAGCCGAGGCCGCCGATGGTGATGAAGGCCAGGACCGCTGCTAGGATCGGAAGCACGCCGGCTACTCCGCCGCGTCGAGGGCTTCGGCCAGCTCGCGCTCAAGCCCGTAGTAGCGGGCGCGATCCCAGAACCGCGGCCGGGCGATGCCGGTGGAGCGGTGGCGGCCGACGATCTTGCCGTTCTCGTCCTCGCCGGTGATCTCGTAGACAAACAGGTCCTGGGTGACGATGACGTCGCCCTCGAGCCCCACCACCTCGGTGATGTGGGTGATGCGGCGGGAGCCGTCGCGCAGGCGGGCAGCCTGGACGATCACGTCGACGGAGCCGACGATCATCTCCCGGATGGTCTTCGAGGGCAGGCCGTAACCGCCCATGGTGATCATCGATTCCAGACGGCTGATCGCCTCGCGCGGGCTGTTGGCGTGCAGGGTGCCCATCGAGCCGTCGTGGCCGGTGTTCATGGCCTGCAGCAGGTCGAAGGCTTCGGGTCCGCGCACCTCGCCGACGATGATCCGCTCGGGACGCATGCGCAGGCAGTTCTTGACCAGATCCCGCATGGTGATCTGGCCCTGCCCCTCCAGGTTGGGCGGGCGGGTTTCGAGGCGGACCACGTGCGGCTGCTGCAGCTGCAGTTCCGCCGCGTCCTCGCAGGTGATGACTCGCTCGGTCGGGTCGATGAAGGCGGTCAGGGTGTTCAGCAGGGTGGTCTTGCCCGAGCCGGTGCCGCCGGAGATGACAAGGTTGCAGCGTGAGGCGCCGATGACGCCGAGAACCCGCGCCCCTTCGGGACTGATGGAGCCGAACTCCACCAGGTTCTTCATCGTCAGCTTGTCTTTCTTGAACTTCCGGATCGTGAGCGTCGCGCCGTCGATGGCCAGCGGCGGGGCGATGACGTTGACGCGGCTGCCGTCGGGCAGGCGGGCGTCGCAGATCGGAGAGCTCTCGTCCACGCGGCGGCCCACCTGGGACACGATCCGCTGGCAGATGTTCATCAGCTGGGTGTTGTCGCGGAACCGGACGTTGGTCAGCTGGACCTTGCCGCCGACCTCGATGAACACCCGGCCGGCGCCATTGACCATGATGTCGGCGATGTCGTCGCGGGCCAGCAGGGGCTCCAGCGGGCCGTAGCCGAGGACGTCGTTGACGATGTCCTGGACCAGGTGCTCCTGCTCGGCCACCGACATGGAGACGTTCTTGATCGCCACCAGCTCGGCGACGATGTCGCGGATTTCCTCGGCCGCCGCCTTGGGATCGAGCTGGGCCAGCTGGGCCAGGTCGATCGTGTTCATCAGGGCGTTGAAGATCGTCGTCTTGGTGGCGTGGTAGTAGTCCGACTGTTCGCGGACGATCTCGGCGACGGCCTGGGCCTTCTTGAGCTGTTCGAAGCCGGGCGTAGCCTTGGGGCCGGGGGCGTTCTTCGGGGCAGGCGCTTCGGCCACCGGCCGGGGCCGGGCGGCCAGGGCGTCAAGACGATCCGCCGCCTCGGAGGCCGCGCGGGCGGCGTAGGGGTCCGGCGCACGGTCGACGCGGTCCATTTCGGCCACCTCGCCGCCGAAGGCGAAGGCCTGGGTCTGGAGACCCTGTTCCGGCTGCGGCGCCGACACGGGCCCAGGCGCGGCCGGCGGCCGCGGCGCGAGGGCCGGAGAACCAGGTTGAGCTGTGCGCTTGCCGAACACCCGTCAGGTCTTCTTCTTGAACAGGCCGGAGAACATCGACTTGCCGTCCGCCTTGCGACCCTTCGGGCCGGCCAGCATGGGCAGTTCGCGGCGCGAGACGATCTGGGCCAGGGTCTGGAAGGCCTCGGCGGCCTTCGACTTGGCGCCGGCGTCGAGGATCATCTGGCCGTTGTTCGCGGCCGCGCCGAACACCTTGGGATCGAAGGGGATGATCAGGCTGGGGTGCACCCCCAGCGCGGCGCCGAATTCCTTCGCCGGGATCTCGGGACGGCCCGGCACGCCCACCTGGTTGAGCACCAGCCGCGGCGGCGCGTCGTTGGGACGGCCCTGACGGATCAGGTCGATCATGTTCTTGGCGTTGCGCAGGCTGGCCAGGTCGGGTGTCGCCACCACCACCACCTCGTCGGCGGCGATCAGGGTGCGGCGCATCCAGCCCGACCAGAGGTGCGGCAGGTCCAGCACCACGAAGGGCGCCGTCGAGCGGATCTGGGTGGTCACCTCCTCGAAGGCGTCGGGCGAGATGTCCCAGTCGGCGTCGAGCGTGGCCGGAGCCGCGAACAGGCTGAGCTTGTCGGTGCAGCGGACCATCATCCGGTCGAGCAGCACGGGATCGAGACGGTCGGGCTGGCTGAGGGCGTCGGCGACGCCGTTCAGCGGGTCCTGGTTGAAGTCGAGGCCGGCGGTGCCGAACGGCAGGTCGTAGTCGACGATGACCGTATTGGCCCCGATGCGCTCGCTCATCGCATAGGCGGTGTTGTGGGCCACCGAACTGGCCCCCGATCCGCCCCGCGCGCCCACGAAGGCGATCGAGCGGCCGACGAAGGGCTGGGCCGGGTCGTTGAACAGGCCGCCGATGGCGGAGATCAGCTGCAGCGGCTGCAGCGGCGCCACGAGATATTCGCTGACGCCCCGACGCATCAGTTCGCGGAACAGGATGATGTCGTTGGTCGGCCCCACGACGATGACCTTGGTGCCGACGTCGCAGACCTCGGCCAGCATGTCGACTTCGTGCAGCAGGGCCTGCGGGGTGGCCTGGCTCTCGACCACGATCAGCGGCGGCGTAGGCTCGTGACGATAGGCCTCGACGGCCGCGGCGACGCCGCCGACGCGGATCTGGGTGGTGGCGCGGGCCAGGCGGCGATCCTGCCCGGCGCGCTCGGCCGCCGCCAGGGTGTCCTGGCGTTCGGCGAAGACGTGGATGGCGATGCGCGGCACCGACACCTCGCCGATGCTCCCCGACACGGCCAAGGCGTTGGGCGCGGCGTAGCTCGGGGCGCCGTAGCCCGAGGCGTCGATCGGGGCCTGGGCTAGAGCGGACTGGGCGCCCGCGATCAGGGCGCCGGCCGGATTGAAGCCCGGGGC
>JAEZIH010000014.1 GCA_023416055.1 Pseudomonadota bacterium
AGGATGGTGCGGCAGTCGCCGTCGAGGTCCTGGTCGCCGTGCAGGCCGAGGGCGTCCGTGCGGTCGGCCCAGGCCTCCAGATCGCGGGCGAAGGCGCGGTGGCGGTCGTCGAAGAAGGGCCAGTCGAGGAAGCTGCGGTCGGCCATGGCTCAGTCCCCCTCGAACACCGGTTCGCGCTTGGCGGCGAAGGCCTCGTAGGCGCGGCGGAAGTCCCTGGTCTGCATGCAGATGGCCTGGGCCTGGGCCTCGGCCTCGATGGCGGCGTCGAGGCTCATGTCCCATTCGACGTTGAGCTGGTTCTTGGTCACGCCGTGGGCGAAGGTCGGCCCTCTCGCCAGCGACAGGGCCAGCTCGCGGGCGGCGTCCATCAGGGCGTCGGGCTCGACCAGCCGGTTGTGGAAGCCCCAGCGCTCGCCCTCGTCGGCGGTCATGACCCGGCCGGTGAATAGCAGCTCCGACGCCCTGCCCTGGCCGATTTGGCGGGGCAGGATGGCGCAGGCGCCCATGTCGCAGCCGGCGAGGCCGACGCGGGTGAACAGGAAGGCGGTCCTGGTCCGCGGGGTGGCGATCCGCATGTCGGAGGCCATGGCCATGATGGCCCCGGCCCCGACGCAGACGCCGTCGATGGCCGCGATGACCGGCTGGGGACAGCCGCGCATGGCCTTGACCAGGTCGCCGGTCATGCGGGTGAAGTCGAGCAGCTCGGGCATGGCCATGTCGGTCAGCGGGCCGATGATCTCATGCACGTCGCCACCGGACGAGAAGTTGCCGCCGGCCCCGGTGACCATGACCACCTTGCAGTCGCGGGCGTGGACGAGGGCGCGGAACAGGTCGCGCATCTCGGCGTAGGACTGGAAGGTCAGGGGGTTCTTCCGCTCGGGCCGGTTCAGGGTCAGCACCGCCACCCCGTCGTCGTCGACCGACCACAGGAAATGCTCGGCCTTGTAGTCGCGCGCCTTCATCGCCGGGGCTCCTCGTCAATGGCGGTGCGGAGGGACCGTCGGGTCCGCTCCAGCAGCCGGGTCAGTTCGTCGGTCTCGGCGGGGGTCAGGCCGGCCAGCAGGTTGTCGATCCAGCCTTCGTGGGCGGTCGCCATGGCGGCGAAGCGGGCGCGGCCCGAGGCGGTCAGGCGCACGCGCTGCACCCGCCGGTCGGGTCCGGGCAGGCGCTCGATCAGGCCGTCGGCCTCCAGCCGTCGGGCCAGGCCCGTGACGTTGCCGTTGGACACCATCAGCATGCGCGAGACCTCGCCCATGGTCAGGCCGTCCTCGCCGGCGCGCTCCAGCGCCGACAGCATGTCGAAGCGCGGCAGGGTGGAGCCGAACGCGTCGCGCAGGCGCTGGGCGATGGTCTGTTCGATGATGTGGGAGCAGGTCAGCAGGCGCAGCCACAGGCGCAGGGCGCGCTTGCCGTCGGGGGCGCCGCCCGACGGGTCAGGAAGGGCGGCGGCGGGGATCACGGCTCGCCTCCGGCGACCGGAAGGGCGGCGCCGTTGATCCCCGAGGCGCCGTCGCCGCACAGCCAGACGATGGTCTGCGCCACCTCGTCGGGGGTGATCAGCCGTCCCTGCGGGTTGGAGGCGGCCAGGGCGGCGCGGGCCTCGTCCTTGCTGCGCCCGGTCTTGCTGACGATCTCGCGCACCGAGCGGGCGACGAGGTCGGTGTCGGTGAAGCCGGGGCAGACGGCGTTGACGGTGACGCCCTTGGCCGCGACCTCCAGCGCCAGGGCGCGGGTCAGGCCGACAAGGCCGTGCTTGGCCGCGACATAGGCGGAGACATAGGCGTAGCCCTTCAGGCCGGCGGTCGAGGCGACGTTGACGATGCGGCCCCAGCGGCGGGTGATCATGCCGGGCAGCACCTGCCGCGCGGCCTCGGCGGGCGCTTCCAGGTTGAGCGCCAGCATGGCGCGCAGGTCATCGCCCGAGGTCTTGAGGAAGGGCGCGGACGAGGCGGCGCCGGCGTTGTTGACGAGGATGTCGATGGGGCCGAAGCGGTCGCGGCCCGCTTCCAGGGCGGCCGCCAGCATGTCGCCGGCGGTGACGTCGGCCGGGGCGGCGAAGGCCAGGTCGCCAATGCGGTCGGCGGTCTCCTGCAGCCGGCCGACGTGGCGGCCGATCAGGGTGACCTCGCAGCCGGCCTCGGCCAGCCGTTCGGCGGTCGCCCGGCCGATGCCCGAGCCGGCCCCGGTGACCACGGCGTGATGTCCCTGAAGGCTCATACCGGCCCCGCCTGCTGCTGACGTTCGAGGTTGCGGGCCAGCTGGGCGAAGCCCTGGCGATATTGCACGGGCGGGGCGACGCCGCGCCAGCCCAGCTCGGCGGCGGCGCGCAGGCTCCAGTTCGGGTCCGCGAGATGCGGCCGGGCGAGGGCGCACAGGTCGGCGCGGCCGGCGGCGAGGATGCCGTTCACGTGGTCCGGCTCGTAGATGTTGCCCACCGCCATGGTGGCGACGCCGGCCTCGTTGCGGATGCGGTCGCTGAGCGGGGTCTGGAACATGCGGCCGTAGACGGGCCGGGCCTCGGGCGTGGTCTGGCCGGCGGAGACGTCGATCAGGTCGCAGCCGGCGTCGGCGAAGGCGCGGGCGATGGCGACGGACTCCTCCGGGGTGATCCCCTCCTCGACCCAGTCGGTGGCCGAGAGGCGGACCGACATCGGCTTCTCGTCCGGCCAGGCAGCGCGCATGGCGCGGAACACCTCCAGTGGGAAGCGCAGGCGGTTCTCCAGCGAGCCGCCATAGTCGTCGGTGCGCCGGTTCGACACGGGGGTGAGGAAGGAGGACAGCAGATAGCCGTGGGCGCAGTGCAGCTCGACCATGTCGAAGCCGGCCTCGTTCGCCCAGCCGACGGCGCGGACGAAGTCGTCCCGGACGCGGTCCATGTCGGCGCGGGTCATCTCGCGCGGCGTCTGATCGCCTTCGGTCCACGGGATGGGGGAGGGCGCGATCAGCTCCCAGCCGCCCTCGATCAATGGTTGGTCGGCGCGTGGGCCCCACGGGCGTTCGACCGAACCCTTGCGCCCGGCGTGAGCCAGCTGCATCGCGATGCGTGAACCCTGTGCGTGGACGAAGTCGACGATCCGCTTCCACGCGTCGCGGTGTTCGGGTCGGTACATGCCGGTGCAGCCGGGTGTGATCCGGCCGTCGGCCGACACGTCGGTCATCTCGGTGAAGACCAGACCGGCCCCGCCCAGCGCGCGGGCGCCGAGGTGGACGAGGTGGAAGTCGTTCACCAGCCCGTCCTCGGCCGAGTACATGCACATCGGCGACACCACCACCCGATTTGGCAGGGTCAGGCCGCGCAGGCTGAGTGGCGTGAACATCGGCGGCGGCGGGCGGTCCGACGGGTCGGCGCCGGCGCGGTCGGCGAACCAGCGCTCCACGCCGGTCAGGAAGGCGGCATCGCGCAGGCGCAGGTTCTCGTGGCTGACGCGCTGGCTGCGGGTCAGCAGGCTGTAGGCGAACTGGACCGGCTCCAGCGCGACGTAGCGGTCGACGGTCTCGAACCATTCGGTGGAGTTGCGGGCGGCGCTCTGCAGTTTCAGCACCTCGACCCGGCGGTCGGCCTCGTAGGCGGCGAGGGCGGCGTCGAGGTCCTGGCCGCCGGTGACCGCCTCGGCCAGGCGGATGGCGTCCTCGAAGGCCAGCTTGGTGCCCGAGCCGATGGAGAAGTGGGCGGTGTGGGCGGCGTCGCCAAGCAGGATCACCTTGCCGTCCCGCCAGTTGGCGCAGGCCACGCGCGGGAAGTTCAGCCAGGCCGAGCCGCGCAGGTGGCGGGCGTTGCTCATCAGGCGATGGCCGCCCAGCCAGTCGGCGAACAGGCCTTCCGCGGCGCGGCAGGTCTGGTCCTGGTCCATGCGGTCGAAGCCGAGGCCGCGCCAGGTCGCCTCGCTGCATTCGACGATGAAGGTCGAGGCGCCGGGCTCGAAGCGGTAGGCGTGGGCCCAGATCCAGCCGTGCGGGGTCTCGACGAAGGCGAAGGTGAAGGCGTCGAAGGCCTGCTCCGTGCCCAGCCAGACGTATTTGTTGGCGCGGACGTCGACGTCGACCCCGAAGGTCTCCGGCGCGGCGTTGCGGGTGCGGCTGTTCAGGCCGTCGGCGGCCACGAACAGGTCGGCGTCGAGGGCGCGGATGTCCTCCACCTCGCTCTCGAAGCGCAGGTCGACGCCCAGGGCGCGGGCGCGGTCCTGCAGCACGTTGAGCAGGCGCCGTCGGCCGATGCCGGCGAAGCCATGGCCGCCCGAGCGGATGGTCCGGCCGTGGATATGGACGTCGATGTCGTCCCAGTGGACGAAGGCGGCCTCGATGACCGCCGCGGTCTCGGGGTCGTTGGCCTTGAGGTTGGCGAGGGTCTGGTCCGAGAAGACCACGCCCCAGCCAAAGGTGTCGTCCGGCCGGTTGCGCTCGTGCAGCACCACCTCGAGCGATGGATCGCGCAGCTTCAGCGATATGGCGAGGTAGAGGCCGCCGGGGCCGCCCCCGACGATGGCGATGCGTCTGACGGCCGATCGCGCTGACATATTTTAGGTTTGAAATGTTTTGGCGCGGCTGTCCAGCGCCCCGGGCAAGCCTAGGGGCCGCCGGCGACGGCGCCGGCCACGGCCATGGCGAGGGCTTCGAGGTCGAGGCGGCCTTCGACGGTGGCGGCGCCGTCACCGTCGCGCGCCACGGTCAGCGACGGGTTCTTCTCGGCCTGGCGTTCGAGTTCGCGGCGCAGGGCGACGACGATCTGGGCTTCCATGTCCATGGGCGGACAACCGCGGGAGGGACCGGCGGTTCCGTTCAGCGGCCGGCCGGGATGCGGTGGGCGGCCGGGACGATGCCGTGCCGCGCCATCTTGTCGTAGAGGGTCTTGCGCGGGATGCGCAGGGCGGCGGTGACGCGGCGGATGTCGCCGTGATGCGCGGCCAGGGCCTCGCGGATCAGTTCGGCCTCATAGGCCTGGACCTGCTCGACCAGACCGGCCGACTCCTTCACCGCCGGCTCGGAGGGGGCGAGGCCGACGGCGATCTCGCTGGCGTAGTTGGCCAGTTCGCGCAGGTTGCCGGGCCAGTCGTGCTCCAGCAGGCGGCGGCGGACGGCGGGGGTGATCGGCGGGATGTCGCGACCCAGCCGGTCGGCGGCGCGGCCGAGGAAGCGGGCGAACAGCACCGGCACGTCCTCGCGCCGTTCGCGCAGCGGCGGGGTGCGCAGCCGCACGACGTTGAGGCGGTAATAGAGATCCTCGCGCAGGTCGCCGCGGGCCACGGCCTCGACAGGATCGCCCTTGGTCGAGGCGAGGATGCGCAGATCGAGGGCGTGCGGCTCCATCGCCCCCAGAGGCAGGACCTCGCGCTCCTCCAGCACGCGCAGCAGCAGCAGCTGGGCGGCGCGGGGGGCGAGGTCGATCTCGTCGAGGAACAGGGTGCCCTGGTGCGACTGCTCGATCTGGCCCTCGCGGCGGTGCAGGGCGCCGGGGAAGGCCCCGGCGGCGTGTCCCATGAGGAGG
>JAEZIH010000024.1 GCA_023416055.1 Pseudomonadota bacterium
CGTGAGTCGTGATTGGAGGCCCCCCGCTCATGACCCACCAGCCGACCGCCATTCACCATTCACGACTCACGCCTCACGAGTCACGTCCCGGAGCCCCCAATGTTCAACCTCACCGGCAAGACCGCCCTCGTCACCGGCGCCACCGGCGGCATCGGCGGGGCCATCGCCCGCGCCCTGCATGCGCAAGGGGCGACCGTCGTCCTCTCCGGCACCCGCGAGGCCGTCCTGCAGGACCTGGCCAGGGAGCTCGGCGAGCGCGCCTTCGCCGCCGCCGCCAACCTGTCGGACGCTGAATCCGTCGACGGCCTGATCGCCCGCGCCGAGGAGGCCGCCGGCGCCCCGCTCGACATCCTCGTCGCCAACGCCGGCATCACCAAGGCCGGCCTGCTGATGCGCATGAAGGACGAGGACTTCGCCGACGTCCTCAAGGTCAATCTGGAGTCCTATTTCCGCCTGACCCGCGCCGCCGTGAAGGGGATGATGAAGCGCCGCGCCGGCCGCATCATCGGCGTCACCTCGGTGGTCGGCGTCACCGGCAACCCGGGCCAGACCAATTACGCCGCCTCCAAGGCCGGCATGATCGGCTTCTCCAAGTCGCTGGCCCAGGAGGTCGGCAGCCGCGGCATCACCGTCAACTGCATCGCCCCCGGCTTCATCGCCAGCCCGATGACCGACGTGCTCAACGACCAGCAGCGCGAGACCATCCTGTCGAAGATCCCCGCCGGCCGCCTCGGCCAGGGCGACGAGATCGCCGCCGCCGCCGTCTACCTCGCCTCCGACGAAGCCGCCTACGTCACCGGCCAGACCCTCCACGTCAACGGCGGCATGGCGATGGTCTGATGAGCCACCGCGACCTTACCGAGAACCATCTGCAGGCGATCGGATCGGCCATCACGGGCCATCCGGATTTCGTGTCGAGGGCGATGCTCTACGCCGAGGTCGAGGACGGCGTCATCTCGGCGGACCTGTTCTTCGAGGTCGCCGACGGCGTCAGGTTCAAGTTCGCGCCAGAAAGCCTCCAGGAGGAAGTCTACGCCTACTGGAAGCATGAGCGGTCGGAGCACGAGTGGCGGGTGCTGTGCTATGTCGTTCGGGACGGGCGGATGTCTGTCGATCTCCGCTACCCGGATGAAATCGGTTCCGGCGAGGATCTGTCGGATCGGCGTCCGAGAGCCGTTGCAGAGGTTTTTCCGCGTCTGGCCATAGACTATTCAAGGGCGAGGTGACGGCGGAGGGCCTTGGGGCTTCCCCCGCGCGTCGGTTCAAGGCTGTTTCCCTGCGCCCCGCCTGTGCTAAAGCCCACGCAACCGGTCGGGGTGAGTCTTCGTTGAAGGCTTGCGCCGCCGTCGCCGTCGTCATACGGCAGAGATGAGACAACCGCCGGCACAACGGCATCACAAGGCAGACACAACATGTCCGACACCCTGGAACGCGTCCGCAAGATCGTCATCGACCACCTGGACGCCGATCCGGAAAAGGTCGTTGAAAAGGCCAGCTTCATCGACGACCTGGGCGCCGACTCGCTCGACAACGTCGAACTGGTCATGGCCTTCGAGGAAGAATTCGACATCGAGATCCCCGACGACGCCGCCGAGCACATCCAGACGGTCGGCGACGCCGTGAAGTTCATCGACGAGAAGCTGGCGGGCTAAGCCCCGCCGGACATTCCGGCATCAGGAGCCGCCGTGGCGCGAGAGCGCTGCGGCGGCTTTTTTGCGCGCGCAGGTCAGGGAATTCGCCGTCATGGCAAAGGCGTGAGGCTCATTGGGGCCCCGGCATGCAAGGAAGTGCGGGCCGCGCCGGCGGACGGGAGCCTACGGTGCTGGCCCGCCTAGCCCTCGTCGGCCCGCATCACTATTCTCTCCGGCGAGATTCACCGCAAAGGACCGCCGCATGCGTCGCGTCGTCGTCACCGGCCTTGGCCTGCTCACTCCCCTCGGCTGGGGCGTCGAACACACATGGAAGGGCATCGTCGAGGGGCGGTCGGGGATCGGGCCGATCACCTGTTTCGACACCGAGGGCTACGCCTGCACCATCGCCGGCGAGGTGCCCCAGGTCGACGGCCGCGGCGGCGGCTCGCCCGACGCGCCGGGCGCCTTCGACCCCGAGAAGGTCATGTCGGCCAAGGACCGTAAGCGGGTCGACGACTTCATCGTCTACGCCATCGCGGCGGCGGACGAGGCCCTGGCCGACGCCGGCTGGAAGCCCGAGAGCGTCGAGGACCAGGAGCGCACCGGCGTCATGGTCGGCTCCGGCATCGGCGGCCTCGGCCCCATCGCCGACACCGCCCTGGTGCTGAAGGAGCAGGGCCCGCGCCGGGTCAGCCCCTTCTTCATCCCCATGTCGCTGATCAACCTGGCCTCGGGCCAGATCTCGATCCGTCACGGGCTCAAGGGGCCGAACCATTCGGTGGTCACCGCCTGCGCCACCGGCGCCCACGCCATCGGCGACGCAGCGCGGATGATCGCCCTGGGCGACGCCGACGTCATGGTGGCCGGCGGGGCCGAGAGCTCGATCGTGCCCATCGGCATCGCCGGCTTCCTCGCCTGCAAGGCCCTGTGCACCGCCTACAACGACACGCCCGAGAAGGCCTCGCGCCCCTATGACCGCGGCCACGCGGGCTTTGTCATGGGCGAGGGCGCCGGGATCATGGTGCTGGAGGAGTACGAGCACGCGAAGGCGCGCGGGGCGAAGATCTACGCCGAGGTCGCCGGCTACGGCATGAGCGGCGACGCCTACCACATCACCGCCCCGTCCGAGGACGGGGAGGGGGGCTATCGCGCCATGCAGGCGGCGCTGAAGCGGGCCGGCCTGACGCCGGCGGACCTCGACTACGTCAACGCCCACGGCACCTCGACCATGGCCGACTGGATCGAGCTGCGCGCCATCGAGCGGCTGGTCGGTGACCATGCCAAGGAGCTAGCGGTGTCGTCGACCAAGTCGATGACCGGCCACCTGCTGGGTGCCGCCGGGGCCATCGAATGCATCTTCTCGGTGCTGGCCATCCGCGACCAGGTCGCCCCGCCGACCATCAACCTGGACGACCCCGAGCACGAGACCGCCATCGACCTGGTGCCGCACAGGGGCAAGGCGCGGAAGATCGACGTGGCCATGTCGAACTCCTTCGGGTTCGGCGGGACCAACGCCTCGGTCATCTTCAAGAAGGTCGCCTAGATGGCCGGACGCTCCCGGGGGGCGGGCGCTCCGAAA
>JAEZIH010000026.1 GCA_023416055.1 Pseudomonadota bacterium
CGTATATGTCGCCGCTCTTCGCCCGCGGGGGGTCCCCGACGGGCGCTATTCTTTTTGCGTTTTCGCTGAGGCTTCAACATGTACGCGGTGATCAAGACCGGCGGCAAGCAGTACCGGGTCCAACCGGGCGACGTCATCGTGGTCGAGAAGCTCGACGGCGACGCCGGCTCGAACGTCAAGTTCGACAACGTGCTGATGCTGGGCGGCGACAACGGCGTCACCGTCGGCGCTCCGCTGATCGACGGCGCTTCGGTCGCGGCCACCCTGGTCGAGACCCGCAAGGGCGAGAAGATCAAGATCTTCAAGAAGATCCGTCGTCAGGGCTACCGCCGCACCAACGGCCACCGCCAGATGGAATCGGTCCTGCGCATCACCGGCATCGAAGGCGCCGGCGAGAAGGCCAAGTGGGACGGCAAGGTCGAGCTGATGACCAAGGCCGAAATGAACGCCCGCGCCCGCGGTCTGGCCCCGCGCGTCGAGGCCGCCGAGGAAGCCAGGCCGGCCAGGAAGGCTGCGGCTCCGAAGGCTGAAGCCGCCGAGGCCCCGGCCGCCGAAAAGGCGCCGGCCAAGAAGGCCCCCGCCAAGAAGGCCGCGCCGAAGGCCAAGGCCGCCAAGACCGACGAAGCGTAAGATTCAATAGAGCGACCCCCGGCCAGACGGCGGGCGGCGCGCTGAAGGAACAAGGAGCAAACCCATGGCTCACAAGAAATCCGGTGGTTCGTCGCGCAACGGTCGCGACTCCGAGTCGAAGCGCCTTGGCGTGAAGAAGTTCGGCGGCGAGCGCGTGCTGGCCGGCAACATCCTCGTGCGTCAGCGCGGCACCACCTTCCACCCGGGTGAGAACGTCGGCCTCGGCCGCGACCACACCCTGTTCGCCACCGTCAACGGCTCGGTCAAATTCACCACCAAGCGTGGCGGCCGTTGCTACGTGTCGATTCTCCCGGCCGCCGAACAGGCTATGGCCGCCGAGTAGCGCGAACCGACTGACAACCGGATCGCGCAAGGCTCGAGAGCCGCGATCCGGACCAAGGGAAGTATTCCGCGGGGAGTCTGGATCACCAGGCTCCCCGTTTTCGTTTCCCCGCCTCGAAGCCGTCCGAGCCCTCCAAGGAGGCGGCGCGAACCGCGAGGCCGCCCATGTGCGTGATCGAACCCTCCCCCGTCGTCGAGACGCGGCGCCTGGCCCTGCGTGCGCCGGGCATGCAGGACGTCAGCCGTCTGGCCGCCCTGGCCAATGACATCGACGTGGCGCGGATGACCCTGCGCATGCCGCACCCCTTTTCGCAGAAGGACGCCGAAGCGTTCGTCGTGGCCGTCGCCGGACAGGACCCGACGCGCGCCGCGACCTTCCTGATCGAGCACGAGGACCACGGTCCCGTGGGGGTGATCGGCCTGTTCGAGGACGGCGACCCCGCTCCCGAGGTCGGCTACTGGATCGGTCGCCCCTACTGGGGGCGCGGCTATGCGACCGAGGCGCTGGAGGGAGCCATGGTCTGGGCTTCGCGGCGGTGGCGGCGACGCGCTCTCGTGGCTGGCCATTTCACCGACAACCCTGCCTCAGGGCGCGTGCTGGAGAAGGCCGGCTTCCTCTACACCGGCGAGGTCAGACGCGGTTTCAGCCGGGCGCGCGCGGCCGAGACGGCCACGCGTCGCATGATCTGGCTGGCCTGAGCCTCAGCCGAAGGCGGTCGGCCCCAGGATGGCGGCCACCGCCACCGCTCCGCCGACGACCGCCACGGCCGCGCCGGCGATAAAGGCCAGCCAGGTGCGGGCCGTGCGCTGGCGGCGCAGGCCGCTGGATTTGACCGACCGGACGACGACGCCGGGTTTGGGCCCGAAGACTTCCGAGCCGGAGATGTTGTGCTGGGACATGAACGCGCTCCCTGATCCACCGCCCCTTGCGGGTCGGGGTCAGCGAAGCCGGTCCGAGAAGGCGAAAGGATGGCGAACGGCGCTCACCCACCGTTCCGTGATCGGGTGAACCGCGTTCGGCTCAGCCGCAGAAGACCAGCCGTCCGCTGTAGGCGCGATAGTAGCCGCTGTGCGGGTCGTAGGAGCGATAGCGGGAGGCGCACCAGCGGATGCGGCCGGGATCGCGCCCGCCGTGACCGTAAGCCCCGCCGCCGGCGGGATAGACTAGGTCCGGCCGGCCGTAGGCGCCGTGATAGGCGGTGCCCGAGGGCGCTCCGTAGCCATAGCCGTGGCCGTAGCCGTAGGCGTTGCCGTAGCCGCGCCGCCGGTAGGACTGGGCGTAGCCGTAGCGGTCGCCGTACCCTCTGGCGTAGCCGTAGTATCCGGTGTTGTGGCCGTAGCCGGCCAGCGCACGATAGTCGCGGCGGGCCTGGTTGCTGACACGATGCCGCTGGTCCCGCCAGCGGGCGCCGCAGTCGTCACGGCTGGCGTCCCAGAAGGCATCGCAACGGTAGTCGCCCGGGCGGTCAAGCTGACTGCGCCAGTCGAAGGCCGAGGGTGCGCGGTTCGTCGAGGCGCGACTATGGCCGTAGCCGCTGTTGTGCCCCCACGACTGGGCCGCCGCGGGGGCGGCCGCGAGGGCGAGGCTGGCGGCCACGAGAGCGAAGAACAACGGGCGGCGCATGGTTAATCCTCCAGGGCGGCCCGATACGCGGCCTGAGCAGACTGCGGCGATGACTTACAGGGTGATTGAGACGCGTCCGTTGCGGGTGGTCACGTGACGCATGAGGACGACCCGTTCCTCGCCGCCGGCGCTGACCGGGACAATGACGAACCAGCCGCCGGCGGGCAGGCCCTCGAAGGTGAAGCGGCCGTTCTGGCAGGTGGTCGAGCGGACGAAGGACCGGTAGTCGGCGTTGGGATCCGGGACGGTGCGGGCGCGCACCACCGATTCGGGCACGGCGGCGCGGTCGGTCGCTCCGTAGAGGTTGCGGAAGCGCTGGCGGGTATAGGGTGTGTCCGGCGTCAGACCGACCGAACCGGTGCAGTCGAAGGCCTGCCCGTTGCGGCGGTAGTCGATGCGGCCGTCGATCGAGGCCGGGCCCGCTGCCGTCGACCAGGCGAAGTCAGCGGCGTCGAACGCGCCCGTTCCGCCCGGCCCCGGGCCGAAGCCGCCGTCCGTCGGCGCGGTCGCGCAAGCCGTCAGGGCGCCGCCCAGCGCCAGGGCGGCGATGACGGGCCACAAAGGCTTTTTCTTGATGGTGCGCACGGCCATGGGCTCTCTCCGTCAGGGCGCGGGTCGAACATCCGGATGAGACGCTGAACGCCGCGGCAAGGTCAAGGTTGCGACGCCCCGGACCGTGGTCCAAAACCTCGCGGCGACCCGGCGCAGACCGGGCATAGGGAAGGTCATGACAGTCACGTTTGACGACATTCTGGCGGCGCGCGAACGCATCGCCGGCCAGGTCGACCGCACACCGGTGCGTCATTCCCGCAAGCTGTCGCAGCTGACTGGCGCCGAGGTCTGGATCAAGTTCGACAACCTCCACTTCACCGGCAGCTTCAAGGAGCGGGGGGCGCTGAACCGGCTGCTGCAGCTGACCCCCGAAGAGCGCAAGCGCGGCGTGGTGGCGGCCAGCGCCGGCAACCACGCCCAGGCCCTGGCCTATCACGGGGCACGGCTGGGCGTGCCGGTGACCATCGTGATGCCCGAGGGCACGCCTTTCGTGAAGGCGGACGGCACCCGGGCGCACGGCGCCACGGTGGTGATCAAGGGCGCGGACTTCTCGGGCTCCACCGAGGAGGCCCACCGCTTCCGCGACGAGGAAGGCATGGTCTTCATCTCGGCCTTCGACGACGCCGGCATCGTCGCCGGCCAGGGCGTGTGCGGTCTCGAGTTCATGGAAGACGCGCCGGATCTCGACGCCCTTATCGTGCCGATCGGCGGCGGCGGGCTGATCGCCGGCGCCGCCATCGCAGCCAAGGGGCTGAAGCCCGACATCCGCATCTTCGGCGTCGAGGCGGCGATGTATCCGTCGTTCACGGCGCGGCGCCGCGGCGAGCCGCCGAAATGCAGCGGCCAGACCATCGCCGAGGGCATCGCCATCAAGGCCGTCGGCGAGATTCCCTTCGCCCTCGCCGATCCGCTGATCGAGGAGGTGCTGGTCTGCGACGAGGCCGACTTCGAAAAGGGCGTCGCCTTCCTCGCCACCATGGAGAAGACGGTAGCGGAAGGAGCGGGCGCCGGCGGACTGGCGGCCATGCTGGCCTATCCCGACAAATTCCGTGGGCTGAAGATCGGCATCGAGCTGACCGGCGGCAACATCGACTCGCGCATGCTGGCGGTGGTGCTGAACCGGGAACTGGTGCGCGAGAAGCGGCTGATCGTCTACCGCATCCTCGGCGACGACAGGCCCGGCATGCTGTCGAAGATGAGCGCCGTGATCGGCGGCCTGGGCGGCAACATCATCGACGTGGTGCACAACCGGCTGGCGCTGGACGTGCCGGCCAAGGGCGCCGAGTTCGACATCATGGTCGAGACGCGCGGCGACGCGCACGCCCGGGAAATCAGACAGCAACTCGAGGAGGCGGGGTATGTCCTGCGGATGGGTTAGGACGGCGGCGGCCCTCGCCATGATGGCGGCCCTGGCCGGCTGCGGCCGGGGCGGCGCCGCGGACGTGGACGCCGAGGCCGCGGCCAACCTGCGGGCGGCCAGCTTCTTCATGACCAGCAACGCCAAGGCGGAGGGGGTCCAGACCCTGCCTTCCGGCGTGCAGTACAAGGTCCTGCAGGCCGGACCGGCGGGCGGCGAACGCCCCGACGGCAACGATCTGGTGCGGGTCGATTACGAGGGCTCGCTGACCGACGGCACGGTGTTCGACAGCTCGTTCCAGCGCGGCGCCCCGGCGGTGTTCACGGTCGAGGACGGCATCTCGGGGTCGCTGATCCCGGGCATGCGCGACGCCCTGCAGCACATGACCGTCGGCGACGAGTGGCTGGTCTACATCCCGCCCGAGCTGGGCTACGGCGACCGGGACATGGGCGAAATCCCGGCCAACAGCGTGCTGGTCTTCCGCCTGAAGCTGCTCGAGGTGGCCGCGGTGCCGGGCGGCACGACCGCGCTGCAGACCGCCAACGGCTGAGCCTCAATCGACCGCCGGCGGGGCTGGCATCAGGTCCCCAAAGGGCGCCGCGTCCTCGAGCGCGCGACGGAAGGATGGGCGCTCCATCAGCCGGCGGTGATAGGCCCGCAGAAGGGGCCGGTCGCCGAAGGGGGCCAGCCGCCGGGCGTAGGTCAGGATCGGGGCCGCGCCGCAGTCGGCGAGGGTGAAGGTCTCGCCCGCGCCCCAGGTGCGGCCGGCGGCGAGGCGGTCCTCAAGCCAGTCCCAGCCGCGCGCGAGGACCGCCGCGTCCTCGGCGTCGCCGTAGGGATCGGCGGCGCCCTCCGGGGGGATTTTGCGCGGCACGATGCGGTTCATGGCGCCGCCGACGTAGGTGTCGATGATGCGGTCGACGAGCCGCGCCTCCAACGCCGCCTCGGGGTCGTCCGGGATCAGACGGCCGCCGCCGGCGAGCCGGTCGAGATATTCGATGACGATGCTGGATTCGTAGAGGGTCCGGCCGGCGGCCGTGTCGACCAGGGTCGGCATCTTGGCGAAGGGCGACAGGGCGCGGAATTCGGCCATCGCCGCCTCGTCGCCGGCGTCGACCAGCTTCAGTTCGAACGGCAGGCCGAGCTCGTAGAGAGCGACAGAGGCCTTCTGGCCGTAGCCGGCGTAGGGATGGGACCAGAGGACCAGCGACATGATCAGCGGCCCTCCCGGCCGATCAGCAGGTGGGTGGCGCGTTCGCCGTTGGTGCAGGTCTTCACCTCGTAACCGAGCGCCGGCAGATCGAGGCCGGACCACAGGGGTTCGCCGCGCCCTAGCAGCACGGGCGAGACGGCGACATGCATCTGGTCGATCAGGCCGGCCTGCAGATACTGGCGGATCGTCGCCGCGCCGCCGCCGATGCGGATGTCGAGGTCGCCCGCGGCCGCGCGCGCCCGCTCAAGCGCCGCCTCGATCCCGTCGGTCACGAAGTGGAAGACCGTGCCGCCCTTCATCTCCAGCGGCGGACGGGCATGGTGGGTGAGGACGAAGACCGGGCAATGGTACGGCGGCTCCTCGCCCCACCAGCCCTTCCAGCCGTCGTCGGGCCACGGCCCGCGGGAATGGGCGAACATGTTGCGGCC
>JAEZIH010000067.1 GCA_023416055.1 Pseudomonadota bacterium
GCGGTGACGGGCGTGACCGGCTCGGCCAGGTCGACGCCGCGGCGCGCTCCGGCCAGCACCAGCAGGCCGGCCAGCGTCGCCATCACGGCGGTCATGATCCAGAAGAGCGTCATCGACCGGCGATGTAGCCGATCAGGCGGCCCGCGACGAGGGCGCCCGCCGGCCTTTGCCCCCTCCGGCGACTGCGGCCCGGCGACGCACGGTGCGCGCCGCGTCGCGGGCGTCGATGAGGTCGAGGCATCGCGCCGCCAGCTCGGCCAGTCGCAGGGCGTTGAGTTCGTCCGGGGCCTCGCCGTCGTTGACGGCGTGCAGCGCCTGGTCGGCGTAGTCGGTCAGGCGCCTGGTGAGGGACTCGGTCAGCTTGTGGCGATCCGCCTCGACCCCGAACGTCGAAGCAGGGCCGCGAACGGCGCCGACCAGTTTCAGCAGGCGCCGTACGGCTTGCACCGCAGGTCCCTGCACGGGCGCGTCGAGCCTGGGAGCCTTGCGCGTCATGCGACCCGCCGTCCGCACCCGCTCCAGCGGCAGGGCCTCGTCGACCGCGCGGTCGGCGGCGCGAAGGAAGGCGGACAGCTGGCCGGCGATGTTCACCCGGGCGTCGCGCACCGACTTGCCCCAGGCGCTGAGCGGATTCAGCGTCAGGGTGACGTCCAGTTCGTTCAGCACATTGGCGCACCAGGTCAGGTCCTCGATGACCGCGTCGACGTCGGCGAGGTCCGAGACCGGCCGGAAGGCCGCGATCCGCCCGCACCGCTTCTCCACCCCGGCGATCAGCCGCTCGACGAAACCGGCCAGCTCGGAGGCGCTGAGAAACCCTTCGCGCCCGGCGGCGCAGGAACTCTGGCTGATGATGCGCAGGATCAGCACCGCGTCCTCGAGATGCGAGAACAGCATCTCAAGCACCCGCTGGACGCCGTCGGCGTGAATGGCGGCGCAGTCCTTGAGGAGCAGGCGCAGCTCGGCGATCTGGTCCCCGTCCGGCCGCTTCAGCCAGACCTCGACCGAAGGCAGGCCGCGTCGCGCCAGATGCGTAAGATCGAGGCAGGACGCCAGGGCCGCGAGGCCGCTCTCCCGACGCGCCGCCTCCAGGTCCGCGGGCCAGACCACTTCCGGGCGGTCGCGCACCGCGGCGGCGGCGGCCAGGCAGATGCGGTTGCTCACCGCCACCGCGTCCGGGCCGTCATCGTCCAGCCTCGGCAGCAGAGAGGGTTCGCGCGCCGAGGCGACCTTCCACAGTCGGGGCAGCACGGGGGCCGGGAAGGTCAGGGCCTCGACCCCGTCGGCGCGGGG
This sequence comes from Pseudomonadota bacterium, assembly GCA_023416055.1. Lineage (GTDB taxonomy): Bacteria > Pseudomonadota > Alphaproteobacteria > Caulobacterales > Caulobacteraceae > Brevundimonas. Next base: position 1,291 of record JAEZIH010000067.1, read on the forward strand.
ATGGAACATCGGCAGCAGCGGCAGGAAGACGAGGCGGCGACGCTTCCGGTCCAGAACCTCGTCGGCCAGCATCGCTCCGAACTCCAGCGACCGCCCGCCGGGCAGGGCGGCGGCGGCCGACGACAGCTTCACCAGTGTGGCGTCGGAGGCCTGCTCGATCAGAGCGGCCAGGGCGACGCGGTGGGCGACGGACAGCGCCGACATGGAAAGACCCTCAGACCGGGCGGACGTCCGGTCGCCCCATGCTGACGCTTGGGGAGTTAACATCCGTTATCCGTAGGGGAATTCAGGCCTCGGCGGCCGGCAACTCCAGCACCGCCTTCAACCCGCCCATCTCGCTGTCGCCCAGGGAGATGCGCCCGCCGTAGGCGCGGGTCAGCTCGACCACGATCGACAGCCCCAGACCTGAACCGGGGGTGGTCTCGTCCATGCGCATGCCGCGCTGAAGGGCGGCCTCGCGCTGGGCCTCGGGCAGGCCGGGGCCGTCGTCCTCGACGACCACGACCATCTGGCCCAGACCGGTCGCCCCGGCCGAGACCCGCACCCGCCGCTTCGACCACTTGCAGGCGTTCTCCATCAGGTTGCCGAGCAGCTCCTGCAGGTCCTGGCGCTCGCCGCGGAAGGCGAGATCCTCGGGCGCGCGCCAGTCGATGACCACGCCCTTGTCCTCGAAGACCCGCTCCAGCATCACCGCCATCTCGTCCAGCACGGGTTCGATGGGGGTGATCTCGCCCAGCATCTGGGCCCGGGCGGCGGCGCGGGCGCGGCGCAGGTGGTGGTCGACCTGGGCCTTCATGATTCCGGTCTGTCGCCGCACCAGATCGGGCAGAGGCCCGGCCTTGTCGCCCGCCTCGGCCAGCATCACCGACAGCGGCGTCTTCAGGGCGTGGGCCAGGTTGCCGACGTGGGTGCGCTGGCGTTCGACGGTCTCCTGGTTGTGGTCAAGCAGGCGGTTCACCTGTTCGGCCAGCGGCTGGATCTCGAGCGGATAGCTGCGGGCGATGCGCGCCGCCTTGCCCTTGCGGACGTCAGCGATCTCGTTGCGCAGGGCGTACAGCGGCCGCAGGCCGATCTGCACCTGCAGGAAGACCGCCATCACCAGTCCGACGCCCAGGATCAGCAGCGCCGTCCAGGTGAAGGTGGCGAATTGCTGGGCGTCGCGGTCGACGTTCGAGCGGTCGATGCCGGCCAGGAACACCACCGGCGCGGTCCGGCCGGGGAGCTGCTTCATGCTGGCGGCGAGGCGTAGCGGCGCGCCCAGCGGCCCCTCCCCGCCCCGGCGCAGGCCGTCGGGATCGTTGTAGCTGATCACCGCCCCCCGCGCCGCCTCGAGACGGGACTGCAGGTCGGCCGGGATGCTCAGGTTCTCGCTGGCCAGCGACGGCGACCGCACCAGCACGCGCAGGCGCCCGTCAGCCCCCGGCTCGGCCACGGCCCAGTACTTCCCCGACAGGGGACGCAGGGTCCGGTCGTCCCTGACCTCCTCGACCGTCAGCGACCCGTCGGGGGCGGCGTTGGTCGACAGCACCACCTCATCGATGGTGTCGGACAGGACGTTGCCCAGCCGCCGCAGCGACGATTCCTCGTACTGGTTGGTCAGGGTCCAGCCGGTCAGCACCAGCGCCAGCACGATCCAGGCCGAGGCCAGCCAGATCAGCCGCCGCGTCAGGCTGCGCCCGGGCCGCCCGAACCAGCGGCCCCAGCTGCGCGGCGAGGCCGGTGTTTCCGTCTCGACAGAGCCCCCCGCGCCGTCGGTCACGCCTCGTCGCTCTCCCCGGGCAGCGGGGTGAGGCGGTAGCCCAGGCCGCGCACCGTCTCGATGCGGTCGGCGCCGATCTTCTTGCGCAGCCGGCCGACGAACACCTCGATGGTGTTGGAATCGCGGTCGAAGTCCTGGTCGTACAGGTGTTCGACCAGCTCCGTCCGGCTGATCACACGGCCCTGGTGCATCATCAGATAGTGCAGCAGGCGGTATTCCAGCGACGTCAGCCGCAGCGGCTCGCCGTTGACGCTGGCCCGCGCCGCGCGCGGGTCGAGGCGCAGGCCGCCGCAGGCCAGGGTCGAGGAGGCGATGCCGGCCGAGCGGCGCAGCAGGGCGCGCAGGCGGGCCAGCAGCTCCTCGGTATGGAACGGCTTGGTCAGGTAGTCGTCGGCGCCGGCGTCGAAGCCCGACACCTTGTCCGACCAGGCGCCCCGGGCCGTCAGGATCAGCACCGGCGTGGTCTTGCCCTCGCGCCGCCAGCGCTCCAGCACCGACACGCCGTCGATCTTGGGCAGGCCGAGATCCAGCACGATGACGTCATACGGCTCGGTGTCGCCGAGGAAGTGCGCCTCCTCGCCGTCGGCCGCATGGTCGACCGCATAGCCGGCGTCCGAAAGCGCGCCCTTCAGCTGGCGCGACAGGTCGGCGTCGTCCTCGACAAGCAGCACACGCATTCAGCGTTCTCCGATCACCCGGCCGGTGCGGCCGTCCACCACGATGTCTGCGACACGGCCGCCGGGATATTCCCAGCGCACCACGACGGTGTCGCCCCGATTGCTCGCCCCCAGGAAGCGCCCCGGCCGCCCGGCCGAGGCGCGCTGCACGGCGGCCCCGACATTGACGCGGGGGCTCTCGTCCCGGTCGCGCGAGGGCCGGGAGGACTCCCCGCGATCGCTGCGGCCGCCGCCCCGGTCGCCCCGGTCGGGGCGATCCTGGCTGTAGC
>JAEZIH010000083.1 GCA_023416055.1 Pseudomonadota bacterium
CGCTAGCGCCCCCAAACCGCCATGCTTGCGGTCCATGTCCCCAGCGCGTAAACGCCCGCCAACAAAAAATACCCCGGGAGACGCCTGTCATGGGTAAGACGCTCTTCGATTCCCCGTCCTTCGCGAACCACGAAGGCGTCCACGCCGTCTTTGATGAAAAGACCGGCCTGCGGGCGATCATCGCGGTTCACTCCACTGCGCGCGGCCCGGCCGTCGGCGGCACCCGGATGTGGAACTACGCCACCAGCGCCGAAGCGCTGGAAGATGTGCTGCGCCTGTCCAAGGGCATGAGCTACAAGAACGCGGTCGCCGACCTCGAGATGGGCGGCGGCAAATCGGTCATCATCGGTGACAGCCGCACCCAGAAGACTCCGGAGCTGTTCCGCGCCTTCGCCCGCTACGTGGACCAGCTGGGCGGAGTCTACTATGCGGCCGAGGACGTCGGCGTTTCGGTCGAGGACATCGCCGAGGCCCGTAAGGTCACCCCCTATGTGCTGGGCGTGAAGGACGGTCCGGAAGCCTCGGGCGACCCGTCGCCGGTGACCGCCGAGGGCGTGTTCCGCTCGAACCTGATGGTCGCCCGCAAGCTGTGGAAGCAGGACGACCTGACCGGCCTGACCGTGGCGGTGCAGGGCATCGGCCACGTCGGCGGCTATCTGGCCGACAAGCTGCACAAGGCCGGCGCGAAGCTGGTGATGACCGACGTCAACACCGCCCTGCTGGAAGAAGTCGCCGCCCGCACCGATGCGAAGATCGTGGCGCCTGACGAAATCTACGACGTCGAGGCCGACATCTACGCCCCGTGCGCCCTTGGCGCGACGCTGAACCCCGAGACCCTCGGCCGCCTGAAGGTCAAGGCCGTCTGCGGCGCCGCCAACAACCAGCTGGCCACCCCCGACATCGGCCAGACCCTGTTCGAGCGCGGCGTGCTGTACGCCCCCGACTACGTCGTCAACGGCGGCGGCATCATCAACGTCGCCTCGGAAATGAACGCCCGCCAGACCGGCGGCGCCTACGATCCGCAATGGGTCGAGGGCAAGCTGTCGCGCCTGATGGAGACGCTGGAGGAGATCCTCGATCGCTCGGCCGCCGAGAAGCGCCCGACCCACGAGATCGCCGACGCCATCGCCGAGGCCCGCATCAACGCCGCCCGCGACGCCCGCGAGGAGCGCCTCAAGGCGGCCTGAGCCCTGCGCTTCTGATCGGAACGACGGGCCCGCGGACGTTCCGCGGGCCCGTTTTGCTTGAGCCGGCCGGGGCGGATTCGCGCCCGGCCTTCGGAGGGAACATCATGTTCCCTGCTCCCGTCTGATTCGGGCCGAGGCGACATGAACGCTACTTCCCGCAGGGCCTTCGACCCGCTGCTGATCGTCATGGCGATCGGCTTCGTCGTGGCGGTCGCGGCCCTGGCCTATCCGGCCTTTCGCGCCGACCCGATGAGCGCTCCCGGTCTGGTGCTGATCTTCACCGTCGGGGCGGTCGCCCTGATCGGCCTGTTCGCCTTCGCCCGCAGCGAGACGCGCAAGCCGGTCGGCGACGTCACCGTCGACCTGCTGGACGCCATGGCCGAGCCGGCCGCCCTGGTCTGGGCCTCAGGACAGGTGCTGGCCTTCAACGCCGCCTGGGCCGACAGCAATGGGGCCGTCACCAGCCTGCCCAAGGGCCGCTCCGCCTCGGCCCTCTACATGGCCTTCGCCCAGGCCCGCGCCGGCGAGCAGGGCCGCGCCATCGTGGTCATCGGCGACCGCGAGCAGGAGGTGCTGATCGGTCGCGCGGGGGAGGGGCGTTTCCTGGTCCGGGCCGCGCCGGACGCGCCCCTGCCGGTGATCCCAGCCTCGGCGCCGCCGCCGCCGTCCAACGCCGCCGAAAGCCGGGCCATGGCCGCCGGCGCGCCGTTCGGCTCGGCGGTGATCGCGGCCGAAGACCTGTTTGGCGGCAAGGTCGAGGAGGCCAATGCGGCCCTCGCCGTCTTGACCGGCCCCCCCGCCGCGCGCGACGCCGCCATCGGCCCCCTGTTCGAGCCCGGATGCGTGGCCGAAGCCCGCGCCCGGCTGGCCGCCGGCTCCTCGGGGCCGATCGAGCTGGTCGCCCGGGCCTACCCCGACAAGATGCTGCACCTCTACGTCGCCCCCGAGGGCGACAGGCGGCGCATCTGGCTGTTCGACGTCTCGGCCCAGAAGTCGATGGAGCTGCAGCTGGCCCAGGCGCAGAAGATGCAGGCCGTGGGCCAGCTGGCCGGCGGCGTGGCGCACGACTTCAACAACCTGCTGACCGCCATCCAGCTGCAGCTCTCCGGCCTGCTGGAGCGCCACCCGGTCGGCGACCCCTCCTACGAGGGGCTGAACGAGATCCGCCAGACCGCCATCCGCGCCGCCGACCTGGTGCGCAAGCTCCTGGCCTTCTCGCGCAAGTCGACGGTGCGGCGTGAACGCCTCGACCTCGGGGAGCTGGTTGGCGAGTTCGCGGTGCTGCTGCGCCGCCTGCTGCGCGAGGACGTACGTCTGGAGACCGACTACGGCCGCGACCTGCCGGTGGTGCTGGCCGACAAGAGTCAGCTGGAGACGGCGGTGATGAACCTCGCCGTCAACGCCCGCGACGCCATGCGCGGCGTGGTCGAGCCGGGCGACGCGGTGGTCACCATCCGCACCGCCCGCCTGAGCGCGGCCGAGGCGCGGGCCATGGGCTGGGCCTCGCCGACCACCGAGGCCGTGGCCCTGATCGAGGTCTCCGACACCGGCCCCGGCGTGCCGCCCGAGATCATCGGCAAGATCTTCGAGCCCTTCTTCACCACCAAGGCGGTGAACGAGGGAACGGGCATGGGCCTGGCCACGGTCTACGGCATCGTCGAGCAGGCCGGCGGCCATATCAACGTCGTGAACCTGGAGGGCGCGGGCGCGGCCTTCCGCATCTTCCTGCCCGAGGCCGCCGAGGCCGATCTGGCGGAAACGCCGCTGGTCGAGAAGGCCGCCAAGGCCCCGCGCGACCTGTCCGGCGCCGGTCGCATCCTGTTCGTCGAGGACGAGGCCGCCGTGCGCGGCATCGCCGCCCGCCTGCTGCGCCAGCGCGGCTATGAAGTCATCGAGGCGGCCGACGGCGAGGAGGCCCTGGAGCTGGCCGAACAGCACGCCGGCCAGATCGACATGATGATCTCGGACGTGATCATGCCGGGCCTCGACGGCCCGTCCCTGCTGAAGAAGGCCCGGCCCTTCCTCGGCGACGCGCCCGTGATGTTCATCTCCGGCTACGCCGAGAGCGACTTCTCCGACCTGCTGCAGGACGAGGCGGGGGTGTCGTTCCTGCCCAAGCCGCTGGACATCAAGACGCTGGCCGAGCGTGTGAAGCAGGAGCTGCGGGCGGCCTGAGGCTCACTTGCCGCGATGGTGGCCGCCGCGATCCCTGCCGCCGTCCCGGTGGCCGCGTCCGTCGCGGTATCCCTCACGCGCCTGCCGGCGCCAGTAGGGCGAGTCCGGGGGGATGTAGATGTCGCGATAGCCGTAGTCGCCGGGGCAGTACCGCTGGTTGGCGCCATAGGGCATGCCGGGCGGCGGGGCCCAGTAGCAATAGGCGTTCTGATACTCCAGCTCGGCGGCCGCCTGGTCGAGCCCCATGGCCAGGGAGTCCCAGAACTCCGGGTCCGTGGTGCAGCCCGACAAGCCAAGGGCTGCCGTCATGGTCAGTGCGATCCGGCGCGTCCTCGATCCCGTCATCCTGTTCCCCTTCCGGCTTGACCGTGGCGGAAGATCGCCGTTTCGCCAAGCCCACCAAACCTGACGGCCGGTCCGCCAGGCGCCTGACAGATCAGGCCGCTGCGACGGCCTCCTGCGCCGCCCGGACGGCCGGGTCTGCTGCGGCGGCGGCGAGAATCCAGTCGCGGAAGCGGGATATCTTGGGCGAGCGGCGGCGACCCTCAGGCCAGACCAGCCAGTAGGCGTAACCCGGGATCAGCTTGACGGTCAGCGGCACCGGCTGGACCAGCCGTCCCTCCGCCAGTTCGCGCGCGAACAGGATGGGGGACGCGAGGGCCACGCCCTGGTCGCCGAGCGCCGAGGCCACCTCGAGCGCCTGGTAGTCGGCCCGCAGGCGGGAGGGCGCCTGGCCGTCCGCGGCCACCCCGGCGGCGGCGAACCAGACCGCCCATTCCTTGTCGAGGCCGATGCGGGGCGCGCGCAGCAGGTCCTCGGCCGTGCGCAGCCCCAGCCGGTCGCGCAGGGCGGGACTGCACACCGGGACGAAGACGCTGGGCATGACCTCGACGCTCTCGAGGCCGGGCCATTCGCCGGCTCCCGAGCGGATGCCGACGTCGAAGCCCTCGCGCGAGAGGTCGACCAGATGGGCGGCGGTGTCGAGGCGCACGGCCAGTTCCGGGTTGGCCAGCTGGAACTCGCCCAGCCGCGGCGCCAGCCATTGCGTCGCCAGGGTCGCCAGGGTGGTGATCGAAAGCACCGCCTGGTCCGCCTCGGTCAGGTCGGTCAGGGCCCGGCGCAGCAGGCTCATGGCCTCGGTCGCGGCCCTCGACAGGCGCTCGCCGGGCTCGGTCGGCACGACCTCGCGCGGCAGGCGCCGAAACAGGCTCTGGCCCAGCCGGCCTTCCAGCGCCTTGATCTGCCAGCTGACCGCGGCCTGGGTCATGCCCAGCTCCTCCGCGGCGCGGGTGAAGCTGTTCAGGCGGGCGGCCGCCTCGAACACCCTGAGGGAGGCGAGAGGAATGCCGGCGAGCGGATCGGCCATAAGCGAGCCTTATGTTGCGCCGGCCCAATCTGGTTTGTCCCTCCGCTCTGTCAAGATCATTCTGACCAAGCTGTCACACAGTATCGGTCAGGAGCCCGAGATGGAGGAGATTCACCACACCCATAAGGAGCCCGCATGGGGCTGGGCCGCGGTCCTGCGCGACTGGCGCCGCAGCCGTACGCGAGCCCGCCTGCATCGCCCTGAACGGCCGGCGACGGCTTTCCGCCGCTGAGGCGTTCAACACCGATCGCGGCGGCGGAGCCCAATCCCCTTCGCCGCGAGTGCCCGAAAGGGTCGGCCCCGCG
>JAEZIH010000088.1 GCA_023416055.1 Pseudomonadota bacterium
TGACCAACATGCGGCCCGAGCTGTGGGCCGGGGTGATCGGCCAGGTGCCCTTCGTCGACGTCATCAACACCATGAGCGACACCTCCCTGCCGCTGACGCCGCCGGAGTGGCCGGAGTGGGGCAATCCCATCGAGGACCCGGAGGCCTACGACTACATGATGAGCTACAGCCCCTACGACAACGTCGAGGCGAAGGCCTATCCGGCCGTGCTGGCCACCGGCGGCCTGTCGGACCCGCGCGTCACCTACTGGGAGCCGGAGAAGTGGGTCGCGAGGCTGCGGCCGGCGACCACCTCGGGCAAGCCCGTGTTGCTGAAGATCAACATGGAGGCCGGCCACGGCGGGGCCTCGGGCCGCTTCGACTACCTGAAGGAGGTCGCCCACGACTACGCCTTCGCGGTGTGGGCGGTGGAGAGGGGCTGGGAGCGGAGCTGAGCCGCTCCCCTGCCGCCCCTACGGATCGAGCGTCCAGGTCCAGGGGCCGGGCTCGTCGGCATGGAAGGGGACGAAGCCGCGCAGCTCCTGCCAGCTCCCGCACTCGTCGCCCTCGGAGTAGAAGGTGTAGGGCCCCGGATACTCGACGCAGAGCGTGTGATTGCCCTGCCACCGCCGGCCAGACCCGTCGGTCGCGTCCGCGTAGAAGTAGAAGTTGGCGTTGTCGGTGCTGACCAGATCGATGCAGCCGCCATTGTAGACGTCGAACCAGCCGCGATTGATGAACCGGTTCTCGCCGACCGGGACGTAGGACACCGCGACCGTGGCGTTGCGACCGCTGTTGTTGCAGACCTTCAGCTCGACGGTGGGCCGGCCCATGCCCGGCTTGGTCTGCGCCGCCGCCGGCGCGGGCGCCGGCAGAACGAGGCACGCGGCGATAGCCGCAGTCAGAAGAATTCTCACGGCTTCAGCCCTCCCCAAGAGAGCGACAGAATACCAGACGCCGGAGCCGAATCCAGTGACGGTTAATGACGAACAGGAGGCGCGATCGATGACCCTGACCATCCGTGACGCCCACCTGGAGGACCTCGGGGCCGTCGCGTCTCTGTACGGCCGCGAGGTGCTGAACGGCACGGCGACGTTCGAGCTTGAGCCGCCGTCGGTGCAGGAGATGGCCCGCCGGTTCACTGCGGTCGCGCGGCGGGGCCTTCCTTGGCTGGTCGCGGAGGTCGACGGCGACTTCGCCGGCTACGCCTATGCCTCTCCGTTCCGGCCGCGGCCCGCCTATCGCTACGGCGTCGAGGTCTCGATCTACGTCGAGGAGACGGCGCGCGGCCGCGGCGTGGGCAGGGCTTTGCTGGAGGCGCTGATCGGGCGGGTGCGGGACCTGCGTCTGAGGCACCTGATCGCGGCCATCAGCGACAGCGAAACCAGCGCCGCCTCCGTCGCCCTGCACCGGGCCTTCGGTTTCCGCGATGCGGGCGTCTACCGCCAGGTCGGCTGGAAGTTCGATCGCTGGCTGGACGTCACCCTGATGCAGCTCGATCTTGCTCCCGAAGGCGAGCCGCCGGCGGGGCCGGGCCTGGACCTGACGGGCGGCCTCGCTTGAACGCCAGAACCGCAGCGCCTAGTTGGCTGGCGATGCGCCTCCTCCGGACCCTCGTGATGCTGCTCGGCGCCCTCGCGGCGCTGAGCACAGGATTCGCGCCCGCCGCTGCGGCGGCGGCGTCCGCGGCGCCGCCTCCCTGCCACGACACGGCTTCACACCATCGGGGGCCGCAGACTCCCTCCCCCGCAACCGACCCGGCGCAAGCCGCAGACTGCTGCGTCGCCTGCGTCGCCAGTCCGCCCCTGCAGCCGCCGGCCCGGGCCCGCCTTGCCGCGCCCCGCCCGGCGACTCTGAGCCCGCGGACGGCCATGCCCGCGGGCGAGCGGCCGGCCCCGGAACCGCATCCGCCTCGCCCGTTGCCTGCCTGAACCCGCCGCGGCCTGCGCCGCGTTTCCCAAGTTCATTCAGGAGGCCATGATGGCTGCCCGATCCCTTGCGCCGTTCGCCGGCGCATCCCTGCTCGCCCTCGCCCTGCCGGCGGCGGCGCAGGACCATTCCCACCACACAACCCCGCCCGCACAAGAACCCCCGCCGACCGGACAGGACCACGCCCACGATGGCCATGCGGTGCCTGCCGCCGGAGATGTCCACGAAAGCCACGATGGCCACGCCATGAGCAGCCCTCTGGGTGTCTGGCCGATGAACCGCGACGCCTCTGGCACGGCGTGGCAGCCGGACCTCTCCGAACACGGCGGCGTTCATGCGACGCGCGGCGGCTGGACCCTGATGGGTCACGCGGTCTTCAACCTCGTCCACGACTGGCAGAACGGCCCGCGCGGCGACGACAAGGCCTTCGTCTCGGGCATGGTCATGGGTTCGGCGCGCCGGGATTTCGCCGACGGATCGACACTGAACCTGCGCGCCATGCTCAGCCCCGAGCCGTGGATGGGCGAGGACGGCTTCCCCCTGCTGCTGGCGGCTGGAGAGACCGCGGACGGCGTCAACCCGCTCGTCGACCGGCAGCATCCGCATGACC
>JAEZIH010000299.1 GCA_023416055.1 Pseudomonadota bacterium
CGATCGCGCCCTGTCGGCGCGCGGCCGGGCTGACGCGACGGCCATGGGCCGGGCGCTGGCGTCGCGCGGCTGGCGGCCGGACCTGGCGCTGGTCTCTCCGGCGCGCCGGACGCGTCAGACCTGGGACCTGCTGCATGACGCTTTCGGCGACGTGCAGATCCGCGACGACGACGTCCTCTTCAACGGCGGGGCCGACACCCTGCGCAGCCTGATCGCCGAGGCGGAGGACGACGCCGGCTGCCTGATGGTGGTGGCGCACAACCCCGGGGTCCACGTGCTGGCGGTCGAGTATCTGATCGAGAGCGCCGCCTCTCCCCCGACCCTGGAGCGATTGAGCGGTTTTCCTCCCGGGGCGGCGGCGATCTTCACGGTCGGCGCGGGCGGGCGGCTGACGCTGGAAGGGTTCGTCACCCCCGACGACCTGGGCCCGCAATGAGCACGGTCGCGTACAAGCTGGTCGATGCGGCGGAGTGGCGGGCCGCGCGGGCGGCGGGCGCCTACGAGGGTTCGGCGGTCGACCGGGCCGACGGCTACATCCACATGTCGACCGCGGAGCAGCTGGTGGAGACCGGCCGCCGGCACTACGCCGGGCGGGAGGGGCTGTTGCTGGTCGAAGTGGCCTTGGACGGGCTGGGCGCCGCCCTCCGCTGGGAGCCGTCGCGAGGCGGCGAGCTTTTCCCCCACCTCTATGCCCCCCTGCCCCTGGGAGCCGCGCGCGGGGAGCGTGAGCTCGCCGTGGACAGCGAAGGGCGGCCGAGATTCGCGGACGGGGCCACGCAATGGCCGTGAGCGACATCGGCGCGGCGGTGCTGCGCAATCTCGACCCGGAGACAGCGCACCGGCTGGCGATCCGCGCACTGCAACTGTCCCCCCTGCCGCCGGCCCGGGCAGACGATCCGGTGCTGGCCACCCGGGTCGGCCCGCTGAGCCTGACCAACCCGATCGGACTGGCCGCCGGCCTGGACAAGAACGGCGAGGCGCTTCACGGCCTGGCGCGGCTGGGTTTCGGTTTCGTCGAGTGCGGCTCGGTGACGCCGCGGCCCCAGCCCGGAAATCCGAAGCCGCGGCTGTTCCGCCTCAGCGAGGACCGCGCGGTGATCAACCGCATGGGTTTCAACAACGAGGGCCTGGAGGCCTTCGCCGCGCGTCTGGCCAGGCGTCCCCGTCACGCGGTCGTCGGCGCCAATCTCGGAGCCAATAAGGAGACGGAGGACAAGGCCGCCGACTACGTCGCCGGCCTGACGCGCCTGAAGGGCCTGGCCGATTACGTCACCGTCAACGTCTCGTCCCCGAACACGCCCGGTTTGCGCGACCTGCAGGGGCGGGCGGCGCTGGACGATCTGCTGGGACGGCTGGCGGAAGCCCGCGCCCACGACCCGACGCCGGTCTTCCTCAAGATCGCGCCCGATCTGACGGCGGCCGAGATCGGCCTGATCGTCGAGGCGGCGATCGACCACGGGCTCGACGCCCTGATCGTGTCCAACACCACGCTCGACCGGCCGGACAGTCTGCGATCACGCTACAGGGCGGAGGCCGGCGGCCTGTCTGGCGAGCCGCTCAAGCCGCGGGCGCGGGCGGCCCTCGCGGCGGCGTCGGAGGCTTCAGCCGGGCGGCTGCCGCTGATCGCCGTCGGGGGCGTCGATTCGGGCGAGGAAGCCTATGACCGGCTGCGCGCCGGCGCCTCGGCCGTGCAGGTCTACAGCGCCCTGGTGTTCGGGGGACCGGGCCTGATCTCCCGCATGAAGCGCGACCTCGCGGCGCGCCTGAAGGCGGACGGTTTCTCCACGGCCGCAGAGGCCGTCGGCACGGCCCGTTGACGGAGCGTTAGGGCAACCCCCGTCAGGATGCGGCGCGGGCGAATTCGCCCGGAGCGGGGGAGCCGAATGGCGATCGCCAATGCCGACACGCCTGCCGCCTCGCCCCAAAGCTGGGCGGGCGCTGTCCGCCAGCGGCGCAAGGCCCTGCTGCAGCGGCTGGGCATGGCCGCGGCCTCGGCGTTGGTGTTCAGCCCCCTGCTGGGATGGTCGTTCAGCGCCGCGTGGGTGCTAGGCTACTTCCTGGTCCAGCTCATCGACCTGTGGATTTTCGGCCCGGTCAATGACGGCAAGGTCGAGCGCCTGCGGGGTGTCCGCGGCGCTGCGGGCTACGCCGTCCTGGTTGTCAACGCCAGCTATTTCGGCAGCCTTTCCATTCCTCTGTGGATCGTGGGCGGGCCCATGGGGGGCATCTGCTCGGCCATGCTGCTGTCGGCCGGCGCGGTCTATTCGATGATCAATGCGCCGCGGTCGACCGCGGTGCTGGCGCTGACGGTCACGCCGCAGTTCCTGTATCTCGCCTCGACCCCCTTCTTCATGGCCGCCTACGGAGCCTCGCCGGCCTTCATCACCGCCGCCGCCATCTCTGTCGGCGTGTTCATCACCTATTGCCTGTCGACGTGGCAGCGGATGAACCAGGCCCGCGATTCCGAGAGCTCCGCCCGCATCGAGGCGGAAGAGAAGCGCGCCACGGCCGAACGGATCATGGAAGGACGCAGCGCCTTCCTGGCCGCGGTCGGACACGATCTGCGCACCCCGATCAGCGCCATCCTGACCGGCGCGGCCGAGCTGGAGCGCGGCGCGTCCGACGGGGGCGCCCGCAACCAGGCCCGGCTGATCACCGACGCCGGGGTGATGATGAAGGCCCTGCTCGACGACCTGCTGGACCACGCCAAGCTTGAGGCGGGCCACATGACGATCGACGCGTTCGACTTCAATCTGCGCGACCTGCTGAATCAGTCGGCCCGCTTGTGGCGCGGCCCCGCCCGCGCCAAGGGCCTGAAGCTGCGCATCGAGGGCGCCGCGACGGTTCCCGCCATGGTGCGAGGCGACCCCATGCGCCTGAGACAGGTGCTGAACAACCTGATCTCCAACGCCATGAAGTTCACCCGCGAGGGCTCGATCACCCTGCGTCTGAAGGTCTGGCCTGAGGACTCCGGCGCCCATGCCGTGCTCATCGAGGTAGCGGACACCGGCCCGGGCATGACCCGCGAGCAGCTGGCGCGGCTGTTCACGCCCTTTGACCAGACCGCCGACGGGATCAGCGCCCGCCATGGCGGGACCGGCCTGGGTCTGTCGATCAGCCGCCAGGTGACCGAACTGATGGGCGGCCGCCTGACTGCGCGCAGCAAGGTCGGCGAGGGCGCGACGTTCACTCTCGCCCTTCGGCTTGAGGCGGCCGAGTCGGGCGCCGCGATGGGCCCCGCCCTGGATCAGGAAAGCCGGGACGTTGTCGCCCGCGCCCTGGCGATACGCTCGCTGGGCGGGTCCGAGGCGGCGCGGACGCCCGCCCCGGCGCCGCAACCGCTGGCCGAGACCCCGCCGGCGGGGCACGAAGCAGTTGAAGCCGCAGCTTCGCCCGAGGCCGGCGTCGAGGAGGCCGAGGACGAGGGCCGACCGATGCGGGTGCTGGTGGTCGACGATCACGACATCAACCGCCGCGCCATCCAGCTGATCCTGCAGCCGCTGGGCTGCGACATCGCCACGGCCGCGGACGGCATGGCGGCGCTGAAGATCTGCGAGACCTCCAGCTTCGACCTGATCTTCATGGACGTGCGCATGCCCGAGCTGGACGGGCGCGAAACGACCCGTCGCATCCGCGCCGGCGGCGGTCCGAACGCGCTGGTCCCGGTGATCGCGGTCACCGCCGATACCGCGCCGGAGGACATCGCGGCCTGCACCGCGGCCGGGATGACCTATTTCGTGCCCAAGCCGATCACCCCGCCCATGCTGCTGGGTGCGATCAACCACGTCATGACCATGGCTCAGGACGAGGCGACCGCCGAAACCGAAGCCGCCTGACCCCGGACCTGCGCCAGCAGATCCCCGGCGAAATCCGGCGACTTCATCGCGCATTCCCAGACGGTGATCACCCGCCAGCCCGCCGTCTCGAGCGCCACGTACGTGGCCGCGTCGCGGGCCCGGTTGCGGCCGATCTTGGCGGACCAGTAGTCGGCATTGGCCTTGGGCTGACGCGCCCCCCGGGGGCAGTTGTGGCCATGCCAGAAGCAGCCGTGCACGAAGATCACGGTGCGGCGCCCCTTCATCACCACGTCCGGCCGTCCCGGCAGCCCGGTCCCGCCGAGGCGGTAGCCGACGCCGGCCGCACGCAGGATCCGGCGCACCGCCAGTTCCGGCGTGGTGTTTTGGCCCCGGACCCGGCGCATCACGGCGCTGCGCTGTTCGGGGGTGAAGACGTCGGTCATGCGGAAAGCGCGTAGCCGCCAAGAGCGGCCTGCGGCTCCTAGAGCTGGGTCAGCAGGTGCTCGGCCGAGGACACCTTGAACTCGCCCGGCTGCTCGACATTGAGCTGTTCGACCACGCCGTCGCGGACGATCATCGAATAGCGCTGCGAGCGCTCGCCCATGCCGAAGCCCTTGGCGTCCATCGCCAGGCCGAGGGCGCGGGTGAAGTCGCCGTTGCCGTCGCCCAGCATCAGGATGTCGTTCTTGCCGATGCCCTGGCTATCGGCCCACGCCCCCATGACGAAGGCGTCGTTGACCGAGACGCAGGCGATGGTGTCGACGCCCTTGCCGGCCAGCTCCTCGCGGCGCTCCTTGAAGCCCGGCAGGTGCTTCGCCGAGCAGGTCGGGGTGAAGGCTCCCGGAACGGCGAACAGGGCCACCGTCTTGCCGCCGAAGATCTCGTCCGTCGAAACCGGCTTGGGTCCGTCGTCGGTGGCGCGGGTCAGGGTGGCCGAGGGGATGCGGTCGCCGATCTGGACGGTCATGGCAGGCTCCGGTGGAGGATGTGGGTGTCGAACGTCCCGTCGAGATAGGGGTTGCGGGCGCCGCCGCCAAGCTTTGACGGCCGCCCCGGCCTTGCGCCTGCCCCGCCGGCTCCCGATGATAGGGAGATGGACGACTTCCAATCCCTTGAGGGGCGGCTGCTGGTGGCCATGCCCGGCATCAACGATCCGCGCTTCGAGCATGCCGTCATCCTGGTCTGCGCCCACGGCCCGGATCACGCCATGGGCCTGCGGCTGGACCGGCCGGCCCCCGGGGTCGATCTCAAGACGGTGCTGACCAAGCTGGAGACCCCGGCGCCGGACTCGGCCGCCACCCGCGCGGTGCTGGTCGGCGGGCCGGTGGAGCGCGAGCGGGGCTTCGTGCTGCATACCGACGACTGGCTGGCCGAGGACGCCTCCATGGCCTTCGGCGACGGCCTCGCCATGACCGGCACGCGCGAGGCCCTGGCGGCGATGGTGGACCCGGACGCCGGGCCGCGCCGCTCGGTGCTGCTGCTGGGCTACGCCGGCTGGGGCGAGGGCCAACTGGAGGACGAACTCGGAGAGAACGTCTGGCTCACGATGGACGCCGACCCGGACCTGATCTTCGACCCGGACTACGACGGCAAATGGGCGCGCGCCGTCGCCGGCCTGGGCATCGATCCGGCTCAGCTGTCCGGGCAGAGCGGGCGGGCGTGAAGGCTCAGGCCGAGCGGGCCTTGATCGGGGCCGTGCCGTCGGCGAGCGACTCGTTGAGGTAGACCTCGGCTTCCTGGGCCGGCAGGGCGGGGGCGTAGCCGAAGCCTTGGCCGTAGTGGCACTGGGCGTCCAGCAGCAGGCGGGCGAGGATGGCGTTCTCGACCCCCTCGGCGACCACCTCCAGCGACAGGTCGCGGCCGAGGTTGACGACCGACTTGACGATCTTCGCCGAGCCCTCGTCCTCCTTCATGGTGAGGACGAAGTAGCGGTCGATCTTCAGGGTGTCGAACGGCAGGCGGGCGAGGTAGCTGAGCGAGCTGAAACCGGTGCCGAAGTCGTCCAGCGCCAGCGAGGCGCCGGCGTCGCGGAGCTGCTTGAGGACCTCGGCGGCGCGAGTGGTGTCGCGCATGATGTCGCTCTCGGTCACCTCGAGTTTCAGGGCGCCGCGCGGCAGGCCGGTCTCGGCGATGATCCGGGCCACGTCCTCGACGAGATTGGCGCGCTCGATCTCGCCGACCGAGAGATTGACGCTGCAGAACAGCTTGCCGGCCGACGGGTGGCGGGCCAGCCATTCGGCGAGCTGGCGCGCCGACCGGGACATCATCAGCAGACCCAGCTCGTTCATCAGGCCCATTTCGTCGGCGAGGCCGAGGAACTCGTCGGGCGGCACCAGGCCGCGCTGCGGATGGCGCCAGCGGGCCAGGGCCTCGAAGCCCGCGACGGCGCCGGTCGCGAGGTTCACGATCGGCTGGTAGAAGGGCTCGATCTCGCCGCGGACGAAGGCGTTGCGGAGGTCGGCCTCGAGCGCCAGCCGCGACAGGCTGTCGGACTCCAGCGCCCGGCCGTAGGCGGCGGCGCCCCCCCGGCCCGCGGTCTTGGCCTGTTCGACCGCCAGTTCGGCGCGCCGGAGCAGTTCGGCGGGGTCCGGGGCGTCCGGGCCGCCCTCGGCCGCCACGGCCCCGATCGCGACGGTCGGATAGATGTCGAAGCCCGCCACGCGGAGGGGCTGCTCCAGGGCCTCGCGCAGGCGCTGCGAAGCGTTTCCCGAGCCGCGCGGGACGACCACGGCGAACTCGTCCTCGCCGACCCGAGCGGCGTTGGCCTCGGGTGGGAAGGCGGCGTTCAGGCGCGAGCCCAGGGCGGCCAGCACCAGGTCGGAGCGTTCGTGGCCCAGGGCCTCGTTGAGGCGGCGCAGGCGGTCGACGTCGGCCACCACGAGCTCGAAATCCCCGGGCTGGGTCAGGGTCTCTCCCGCCCGGACGAGGAAGGTGCGGCGGTCCAGCAGGCCAGTCAGGTGATCCTTGTGCGAGGCGGCGAACTTGGTCTCCAGCGCCACGACCCCGGCAGCGCGCAGCCCGTCCTCAAGCCAGACGCCGCGCCACAGACAGGTCTCGGCGTCGCGCATGCGCAGGCGCACCGCCACCTCCGTGCCCTCGGCCTGGGGCTTGAGGACCCGCTCGGCCAGGGCGCGGTCGGACGGCACCGCCACCGCGGCGAAGGCGGCTCCGGAGCACTCCGGCGCCAGCGGGCCCAGCCCGAGCGCCCGGGTCGCGCCGGTGAACCGCATCTGGTCTTCGGAGGGGGTCCAGATCCACAGCGCCGTGTCCGCGGCGGCCAGCGCCTCGATGGCGGTCGTCGCGTCCCAGGCCAGACTTCTGGAGCGTGTGTTCAAAACGCGTGACGGTCCCGACAGGACGGCTCCCGGATCAGCCCGGGCTCAGCCGCCGCGCCCGGCCGCGTCATTGACGATGCCGAACAGCAGATGATCTGCCCAGCCGCCGTTAATTTTGAGATAAGCCCTGGCCCGGCCCTCCAGCTCGAAGCCCGATTTCTCGAGCACCCGGCGGGACGCCGTATTGGTCGGGACGCAGGCGGCCTCGACCCGATGCAGCTTCAGTTCGTCGAATGCATAGCCGACCACGGCCCGCACCGCCGCCGTGGCCAGTCCCCGACCGGCGTAGGGCTGGCCGATCCAGTAGCCCAGCGTGCCCGTCTCTGCGACGCCGCGGCGAACGTTCGACAGGGTGATCGCCCCCACCAGCGACTGGTCGGCGTCGGCGAAGACGAAGAAGGGCCAGGCGTTCCCGGCCTCCATCTCGCGCGCATAGATCGACAGCCGGCGCTTGAAGGCGGTGCGGGTCAGATCGTCCTCGGGCCAGGCCGGCTCCCAGGGCTGGAGATAGGCGTGTGAGATGCGGCGCAGCCCGGCCCAGGCTTCATGGTCCGAGGCGCGCGGGGGACGAAGGGTCACCCCCTGCCCTTTCACGACCGGCCCCGACGCGTCGTTGATCCAGTCCAGCAGGGCCATGGGGCGAGGATAGCTTCCGGCGCCTCAGCCGAAAAGGGCGTCGCGGAAGGCGGCGCCAGCAGGGGCCGCCGCCTTCGGTCCCAGCACCGCCGTGGCGGCGCGGCCCTGGGCGAGGGTCGAGGCCGCGGCGGTGCGCACGTCCTCGGCTGTCCGCGCCAGCGTGCGGTCGGCCATGACCTGCGACGCGATCGGAGCGCCGAAGATCAGCGTCTGGGCCGCGGCCCTCCCGGCCCGGGCGGCGGGGCTTTCGTCCGACATCCACAGCCCGGCGTTCAGCACCGCCTTGGCGCGGGCCAGCTCGGCTTCCGTCGGGCCTTGCTCGGCGAGCGCCCGCAGCTCGGCGGCGCAGACCCGGGCCAGCTCGACCGCACGGTCCGCGGCCGCGCCGGCGTAGATCCCCAGCAGGCCGGCGTCCTCATACGGCTCGTGGTAGGCGTCGATCGCGTAGGCCAGGCCGCGCTCCTCGCGGGCGCTCTGGAACAGGCGCGAGGCCATGCCGCCGCCGAGAATCTCGGTCATCAGCCGCGCCGCCGCAAAGCCCGGGTCAACCGCCGATGGCGCCGGCAGCAGGAAGACCAGATTGGCTTGTTCGATGCGTCGGGTCAGGGCCGCGTCGCCTCCCGTGAAGCGCGGAACAGCGGGCGCCTCGGCCGGGGCGGAGGCCTCGCCCCCGAACCAGCGGCCGGCCAGCTCCAGCAGCTCGGCCTGGTCGACAGCGCCCGAGGCGGACACGACCATCCGGTCCGGGGAATAGAGCCGCGCCCGCCAGTCGCTGATCGTGGCCCGGTTGATCGGCTTCAGACTCTCCACGGAGCCGAGGATCGGCCGGCCCAGGGGCTGGCCCTCGAAGGCCCGTGCCTGGGCCATTTCAAAGACGTGATCGTCGGGCGTGTCAAAGGCCTCCGCGATCTCCTGCGCCACCACGTCCTTCTCGCGCTCGATCTCGGCCGGGTCGAGGGTGGGACGGAACACCAGGTCCGAAAGGACCTGCATGGAGACGGGCAGCGAGCCCTCCAGGCCCCGCACCTCGAAGCTGGTGCGCTCATAGCCCGTGGCCGCATTCAGGGAGCCGCCCTGGGCCTCGATGCGCTCGACAATCTCGCGCGCGCCCATGTCGCCCGCGCCCTTGAACACCAGGTGCTCCAGACAGTGGGACCAGCCGGAGCGCCCCTCGTCTTCCCACCTGGCGCCGCCCCGCACGGCGACGGTGAGGGCGAGCGTGCGCAGACCAGGCATCGGGTCGCAGACGACGCGGACGCCGTTGGGCAGGGTGTGGAGGGTGGCGGTCAGGACGAACTCTTGGATGTGTCCGCGCGCAGCTTGCGGCGCAGCAGGGCGAGGTAAACCCCCGCGAGGGCCAAGGCGAGGCCGAACCAGGTGATGGCGTAGCCCAGATGGTTGTTCGAGA
>JAEZIH010000033.1 GCA_023416055.1 Pseudomonadota bacterium
TGGCGCTGAAGGCGGCGTTCAGGGCCCGCGCCGCCATCGGTCCGCGCGTGGTCTGCACCCCGTCGCGCCTGTCGCGACGCACCGCCCAGACCAGCACCGCCAGGAAGCTGAGGCTGATCAGGACGACAAAGGCCAGATTGGCCGGGTCGGGCCAGCGGATCACGCCGGCCGCCTGGCCGAGATGGAACAGGCACTGGAGGCCGTACAGCAAGCCGCCGGCCATGTAGGCGACGCCGAGCGTCAGCTGCGGCCGCCCGCCGCCCTCGATGATCGAGCGCATGAAGGCGAGGTCGGCCTCGGCGGTGCTGGTGCGGGGCTTGGCGGGCATGGCGATTCTCCGGAACCGGCTCGCCCGATTGGGTGGACGAGCGGGCAGGGCTTGGCAAGCTATTCGGCGGGGGCGGCGGCGACCTGCAACCGCGCCTTGCGCCACGGCACGCGGCGGCCGTTCAGCCATCGGCCCAGGAAGCTGTGCCGGACCATCAATTCGTAGGACAGCAGACAGACGGCGAGCACGCCCAGCGACACCCCCGTCAGCTTCAGCAGCCAGTGTCCGGGCCAGTCCTGCACCCAGACCTGGGCCAGCATGACGAGCGGCAGGTGCAGGATGTAGACCCAGTAGGAGGCGTCGGCGAGGTAGCGCCGCACTGCGCTGAAGCCGGACAGGAATCTCACGCACAGTCCCATGGCCGCCAAAGCCGAGCTGTAGACCGCGAATGCCACCACGGCGGCCGCCAGCAGCTTGTCGCCGGTCGGCTCGGCCATGGGGGTGATGTTCGGGCCGCCGGCGAGGACCCACGCCCACACGCCCGACGCCACGGCCGCGGTGAGGTACAGCGGCGACCAGGCGGCGATGCGGTCCAAAAGGTCGCGGCGGCGGTCCAGCAGGAAGCCGAGGCCGAAGGCTGCGCCGAACCCGACCAGGGCGGCGGCGTCGGGGACCAGCCCCTCGTCCGGGGTCGGCACGGCGAAGAAGGCGACCCAGGCCGGGTCCAGCCACATGGCGGCCGCCAGCGGCGCGGTCAGTAGCGCCGGCGTCCACGGCCCGATCAGGGCGCCGGTCAGCCGGTCGACGCCGCGTCCCCAGGCCCCGCTCCGGTCCAGCCAGGCGAACGGCGCGCGCAGAACCAGCGTCGCCGCGCAGAACAGGCTCAGCACGTAAAGGAACCACAGATGGGTCAGCGGAAAGTTGGTCCAGTCATAGGTCGGCGGCGGCGGCGGCTCTGCGCCCGGCGTCATCATGCCGCTGGCCCAGGCGTTCCACACCAGCGCGGTGACGATCCCCGCCATGACCGGAAACCAGAAGGCCAGCAGCGGCCCGGTGATGCGCACGGCGCGGTCGCGGGCGAAGCCCCGCCATCCCTTCCGCGCCAGCATCATGTGGGCGAACAGGCCGGCAATCAGGAAGAAGGCGGTCATGCGGAACAGGTGGATGGCGAAGAACAGCCCCGCCGCGCCGATCGACCGGCTGTCGTCGGCGACGATCCAGGTCTGTTGCGGAAAGAAGGACAGGCTGGCGTGAAGGACGACGCCGAGCAGCAGCGCCCCGCCCCGCAATGCGTCCAGCCCGTGCAGGCGATCGGAGCTCCCGCCCGGGCCCGTGTGAAGCGATGTCGTCATGGCGATCCCTCCTGAAGAAGCGCCATGGTTTACACAGACTTGTTTGCATTGCAAACCTGTCTATCGCGCTGCGGGCGGCCGCCTCATTTGACAATGCGCGCCCGCACCCCCAGCTTGGAGGCACGATGTTCCAGTTCGCCAACCAGGCCCGACTGCAGAACCACGCGGGACGACTCGTCGCAGGCGAGTAGCCCGGGGCGGCCGCGTGCTGTCCGCCGCTCCGGGCCGCCGACCCCTTCCTTCCCCAGATACGGACCGCCCGCCCACGGCGCGGCCGCCTGCCATGTCAGCTTCTTCCCATTGCCCGCTCTGCGGAGACCCTCCGCCCTGCGCCTGCGCCCCGGATGTCCCGGACAGCCCGCAGGACAGCGCCCGCATTCTTTCCTTTCCCCTGTCCCGCCGCCGCACGCCGGCGCCGGACGACCCCGACGACACGCCGCCCGAGGCCGCGTGATCCAGGAGACAAGACCATGACCACCACCAATATCGTCCGACCCGACGCCCCCCTGCCCGAGATCTTCCTGACCGACGAGGAGCACGCGCGCCTGTCGCTGCTGGTCGGCGACGGCGAGGCCCGCGGCGTCGCCGGCCTGCTGCAGCAGGAGCTGGATCGCGCCACCCTGTGCGCCCCGACCGAGCGCCCCGTGCAGGCCGTCGGCCTCGACCGCTGGCTGCACTACGTTGACGGCCGGACGAAGGAGTCCCGCCGCGTGCAGATCGTCATGCCGCAGGACGCCGACATCGACGCCGGCCGCATCTCGGCCCTGTCCTATGTGGGTTCAGGCCTGATCGGCCTGCTGGAGGGCGAGACCATCCTGTGGCCCGACCCTTCGGGCGCCCTGCGCCCGCTGACGCCGATCCTCGTCGAGGACGAGGACCCGCTGCGTCTGGCCGTGCACGCGGCCCCGCCTGAAGGCGAGGCCGCGGCGGGTCAGTGAACGGTCGAGGTCTCGGCCGCGGCGCCTTCCGACGCCGGGGTGATCGGCACCGAGACCGACGGGCCCGCATTGGGGAAGTTGTTCTCGTCCCGGTTCGGGGCGAGGCCCTTCTCGAGCAGGTCCTTGATCTCCTGGCCTGACAGGGTCTCGTACTCGAGCAGGGCCTGGGACAGCTTCTCATGGTCCCCGGCCTTCTCGGTCAGGATGCGGCGCGCCTCGTCCCAGCCGGCGGTGACGATGCGCTTCACCTCCTCGTCGATCAGGCGCGCCGTCTCCTCGGAGATGTTCTGGGTGCGCGACACCGAATGGCCGAGGAAGACTTCTTCCTGGTTTTCGCCGTAGGCCACCGTGCCCAGCTTCTCGGAGAAGCCCCAGCGGGTGACCATGGCGCGGGCCAGCTTGGTGGCCTGCTCGATGTCCGAACTGGCGCCCGAAGTCACGTTCTCGGGCCCGAAGATCAGCTCCTCGGCGACCCGGCCTCCGGCCATGATGGCGATGCGGTCGATCATCTGCTGGAACTTCATCGAATAGCGGTCGCCTTCCGGCAGCTGCATGACCATGCCGAGCGCCCGGCCGCGCGGGACGATGGTGGCCTTGTGCACCGGGTCGGCCATCTTGACGTTCATGGCGACGATGGCGTGGCCGGCCTCGTGATAGGCGGTGAGGCGCTTCTCCTCCTCGTTCATGGCCATGGACTTGCGCTCGGCGCCCATCATGACCTTGTCCTTGGCGTCCTCGAAGTCGCGGTGGGTGACCATGCGACGGTCCTTGCGGGCCGCCATAAGGGCCGCCTCGTTGACGAGGTTGGCCAGGTCGGCGCCCGAGAAGCCGGGGGTGCCGCGGGCGATGGTCTTCACGTTGACGTCGGCGGCCAGCGGCACGTCCTTCTTGTGTACGCGCAGGATCTTCTCACGGCCGGAGACGTCGGGGTTGGGCACCACCACCTGGCGGTCGAAGCGGCCCGGACGCAGCAGGGCCGGGTCCAGCACGTCCGGACGGTTGGTGGCGGCGATCAGGATGATGCCCTCGTTGGACTCGAAGCCGTCCATCTCGACCAGCAGCTGGTTGAGGGTCTGCTCGCGCTCGTCATTGCCGCCGCCCAGGCCGGCGCCGCGGTGACGGCCGACGGCGTCGATCTCGTCGATGAAGATGATGCACGGGGCGTTCTTCTTGGCCTGTTCGAACATGTCGCGCACGCGGCTGGCGCCGACGCCGACGAACATCTCGACGAAGTCCGAGCCCGAGATGGAGAAGAACGGCACGCCCGCCTCGCCGGCCACGGCGCGGGCCAGAAGGGTCTTGCCGGTGCCCGGAGGGCCGACCAGCAGGGCGCCCTTGGGGATCTTGCCGCCGAGGCGCTGGAACTTGCCGGGATCCTTGAGGAAGTCGACGACCTCCTGCAGCTCCTCCTTGGCCTCGTCGACGCCGGCGACGTCCTCGAAGGTCTTGCGGCCCTTGTGCTCGGTCAGCAGCTTCGCCTTGGACTTGCCGAAGCCCATGGCCCCGCGCGCCCCGCCCTGCATCTGACGCATGATCAGGATCCACAGGCCGATGATCAGCAGGAAGGGCAGCAGGCCGATCAGGGCCGTGACCCAGATGCTCTGCCGGGTGCTCTTGACGTCGACCTGGGCGCCGGCGGCGTTCAGGCTTTCGATCAGGTCGGTGTTGGGCAGGGTGGTGATGACCTCGAAGCGACGGTCGTCCTTCGTCCGTACCAGCAGCTTCTCGCCATTGGCCTCGACCGCGGCGATCTCGCCCCCGTCCCGCGCCCTCAGCAGCTCGGAATAGGTCATCTCCTGCGGTCGGGCGGCCTGGGCGGTCTGGCCCGGCGCGGCGATCGGGCCGCCACGGTTCACCGCCACATAGACGGCGAGCGCCCCGAGGAGGACAGCGCCCCAGATAGCCACGGTGCGAAGGTTCATGCTCGTCTCGGTTCCTTGGCGCGCGGGGCGCGGCCGGTTTCGGTAATGTCAGCGCCCGAAAATAGGCGCTCTCGGGGCGCGGCGCCATGCGCAGACGGCGCCAGCTCCCTCTCGTGCGTCATTCGGTCCAGCGCAAGCGCCAGTCTCCCTTCGACCAGCGAATGCAGTTCGACCTCGGGCGTTGCAAGAACCGGTGCGGTCCCATCGTCCCGGATCAGCACAGGCCAGGCGGTTCGCAGGGCGCGCGGAAGGGCGGCCAGCCGGGCGCGGTCGGTCCTCGACAGCGCCGCCATCCGGCCGGCGGCCGGCGCGACGCTCCAGCCCGGGGC
>JAEZIH010000086.1 GCA_023416055.1 Pseudomonadota bacterium
GAGCAGAAGCATGCTAAGCCGCGCTTCGTGGTCGGTCTGGGTAAGCCAGCCGCCCCAGCGGTTCAGGATGCGCGCTTGCACCGGCTCGTCGAACGAGCGGGTCCGCCACCACTCGGTGATCAGGGCCCGGGCTTCGTCGCGACGACCTCGCTGCTCGAGCGCGGCGGCGAAAGCGATAGCGCCCTCCGCCGTGGTCGGCGGCGTACTGGCGAACAGGGCCATCGCCGCGTCGGGGCCGGCGTAGGCCAGATCCAGCGCCCGTTCGGTGGCGGCGCGACGGCTGTCCCCGCGCGGCCAGCCGGCCATGCTGGTCTGGGCCGCCGCCAGATCGCTGTAGGGCAACTGGGCGGCGGAGGTGTCGATCAGCGCCCACTCGACCAGCTTGCGGGCGACCGGATCGCCAATCCGCGCCGCCGCGTCCCGCGCACCGATCACGTCGCGCGCCCTTGCGCGCTCCAGTCCCTGGCGGAAGAGGGCGGTGTCCTGATCGTTCAGGGTGCGCGCCTGCGATCCCGGAGCGGCGACAGCCGCATAGGGCGTCTCCTGGGGAACCAGTGATTCGGGCGCGGGGGCCAGCAGAGCCAGGGCGGCCGCGAGACTGGTTGCGATCATGCCTTGTCGGATCCCCATTCCTTGACGGTTGCGGCGCTCCCGCCGGCAACCTAACCTCCCACGCTTCGCTTCGGGGCGCATCGCCTCGTTCCCACGCAGGACTATCGTTCCAATGCCCGCCCCCTTGTTCAAGGGCGTGATCACCGCCCTGATCACACCACTTCGTGACGGAAAGGTGGACGAAGCCGCCTTCAGGACGCTGCTGGAACGCCAGATCGCGGCCGGGGTTCATGGCGTCGTGCCGATGGGGACCACGGGCGAGAGCGCGACGCTGCATCCCGATGAACACAAGCGCGTCGTGGAGCTGTGCGTCGAGGTCGTCGCAGGCCGCATTCCGGTCATCGCGGGCGCGGGCGCATCGGCGACCGACAAGGCCATCGAGCTGGTCCGCTTCGCCAAGACCGTCGGGGCCGACGGGGCCCTGGTGGTCACCCCCTATTACAACCGCCCATCCCAGGCCGGTCTGACGGCGCACTTCGAGGCCATCGCCGAAGCCGTCCAGCTGCCGGTCCTGCTCTACAACGTGCCCGGCCGCACAGGCGTCGACATGACCAACGACACCGTTGCCCGCCTGGCGACGCATCCCAACATCGTGGGCATCAAGGACGCGACGGGCGATCTGTCGCGCCCTAGCTGGATGCGCGCCCATATCGTCGGCCAGCAGTTCGCCCTGATCTCGGGCGATGATCCCAGCTATCTGGGCTACCACGCCCAGGGCGGGGTCGGGGTCATTTCGGTGACCTCCAATGTCGCCCCGGAAGCCATGGTGACGCTGCACGAAGCGGCGGCGCGCGGGGACTACGCCACCGCCCGCGACTGGCAGGAGCGGTTGATCGGCCTGCACAAGGGCCTGTTCCTCGACAGTTCGCCCTCGCCGGCGAAATACGCCCTGTCGCGCCTCGGTCTGTGCGGCGAGGAGGTGCGCCTGCCGCTAGTCCCCACCGCGGACGCCGTCAAGCCGGCCATCGACCGGGCCATGGCCGACGCAGGCCTCGTCTGATGGCGTCTGAAAAACCGAAGATGAAGGTCATCGCCGAGAACCGGCGGGCGAAGTTCGACTACTTCCTCGAGGACTACACCGAGGCCGGCATCCAGTTGCTCGGCACCGAGATCAAGGCCCTGCGGGACGGCCGGGCCAACATCGCAGAGTCCTACGTCGCGCCGGAAGGGCGCGAGTTGATCCTGATCAACGCCGACATACCGCCCTACAAGCAGGCGAACCGCTTCAACCACGAGCCCCGCCGTCACAGGAAGCTGCTGCTGCATCGCAAGCAGATCGACCGCATGATCGGGGCCGTGCAGCGCGACGGCCAGACCATCATTCCTGTCAGGCTGTATCTGAACGAGGCGGGCAAGGCCAAGCTCGAGATCGCCCTGGCGAAAGGCAAGAAGCTGCACGATAAACGTCAGGCCACGGCCGAGCGCGACTGGCAGCGAGACAAGGCCCGGCTGATGAAGGAGCGCGGCTGACGTCGCCTCTTCCGGTTGACCCCGGCGAAGGTTTTCGCGCCTCATGATATCGGCGGCGCGTCCAGGGAAGGCCTTCCATGATCCCGGCGATGAGACAGGGCGTCGTCCCCGGACTCTTGCTGGCCGTCGCGGCCTGCTCGGCCGAGCCGACAGCCCCCGACGGAGCCGGACTCTGCTGGCGAATGATCGAACACCCGGACAAGCGCCCGGGATTCGAGATCCTGGCGAGAGACGTCCCCAACCTGGAGAGCTGTGCAGTCCAGCTGGAAGGGGTGCGGCTGATGCAGGGAAGCGTAACCGCAGGCGCCTACAATGGTCACTTCATCTTCGCCACCGAAGCCCAGATCACCTCGTCGCAAACCCTGTCGGGTGCGCGGGTTCGGGTCTTCGAGGCCGAAGATCTGGAGAAGGTGCGAGAGGCTCTGGGCGCGCTGATCGAGCAGCAACGGGCGGACGGGGCCGCACCTGTTCGCATTCCGGGGCTGACTGCCCCGGCGGATCAGTAGGTCGGAGACCTCAGGCCGCCGGTTGGGCGTCGAGAACGCCCGGCATGGTGACGGAGGCCTGTTCCGCGCCCCATGGACCCAGCGACGGTCCCGCGGCCTGCTGCAGCATGACAGCTGCCACTGCGATCGCCGCTGCTACCAGCAGGGCCAGCACCGCGGCCCTGCGTTCCTGAGGCGTAAACGCGCCTCTCTGCGTCCCTTGCATAACAACCTCCCGGATCCCGCTGGCTCAACGCGGGTCCGGCGACGCTGTTCCTGGGTTTGGAGCCTGCTCCCGAGGGCTATGATTTCGCGTGACCGGGGAACCACACCGCCCGATCGGGAAACCGCCGTTCGGTCACATCTCGATGAGCTTCCGCACCCGGAGGAAGATGTCCTCGAACATCTCCGCCGTCAGCCGGCCCGTGTTCGTATTGAGCCGGGAGCAGTGATAGCTGTTGAGCAGGACATAGGAGCCGATCTCGGCCTGGGCGCCGTGTCCCGCAGGCATGGCGCTGGCAGGTCGACCGAGTGTCCTGAGCACATTGCGCCGCGAGACATCACCCAAGGTGACGATCACCTTGAGCCGAGGCAGGGCGGCCAGCCGCGCCTGCAGGAACGGCCGGCAGGTCGCCTCCTCGATCGGCAGCGGCTTGTTGCCCGGCGGGGCGCAGCGCACCGCATTGGTGATCATGCAGTCGACCAGCTCCAGATCGTCGTTCCCGTCGGGGTCGTAGCGCCCGCGCGCGAAGCCCGCCTTCTGCAGCGTCTCGTACAGCAGCCAACCGGCGTGATCGCCGGTGAACGGCCGTCCCGTCCGGTTCGCCCCTGTCCGTCCCGGGGCGAGCCCGGCGATCAGCAGTCTCGCCTGCGGGTCTCCGAAGGAAGGAGCCGCCCCGTTCCACCACTCCGGATTCCGGCGCGCATTCTCCATGCGGTACTCGACCAGTCGGGGACAGAGCGGGCAGTCGCGCGGGGCTTCGGGCGGGCAGGGAAGACCGGTCACGGGCGCGGTCTCCCGATCTCCGGCAGCAGGTCGGCGAGATCGACAAAGGCATCGGCCTGGCGGCGCAGTTCGTCGGCGATGTGCGGCGGCTGCGACTTCATGGTTGAGACGACAGTGACACGGACGCCCCTGGCCTGCACCGCCTGCACCAGCCGGCGGAAGTCGCCATCTCCGGAGAACAGCACGGCGTGATCGAGGTGCGGCGCCATCTCTAGCAGGTCGACGGCGATCTCGATGTCCATATTGCCCTTGGTGCGGGCGTGTCCCTGCGCGTCGGTGAAGCGCCGGACCGGCTTGGTCACCACGGTGAAGCCGTTGTAGCCCAGCCAGTCGACCAGCGGCTTCACCGGCGAGAATTCCTCGCCCTCGATCACCGCGGTATAGTAATAGGCGCGGACCAGACGGCCCTGGGCGCGATACAGCTCCAGCAGGCGGCTGAAATCGAGATCGGCGTTCAGGGACTTGGCCGCTGAGTAGAGGTTGGCCCCGTCGATAAACAGGGCGACGCGGTCGCTCGGATAAGGCGTCATGGAAATCGGTCCCGGCAATATGGACGTCCCGGTCTCCGTCGAATTGGACGCCGACCTCGATCTGGACCAGGCGGTCATCGTCGCCCTCGGCTGCAATGACAAGGGGGCGTGGCGCGATTGCCGCGAGGCGCTGGAGGCGGCCCTGGCCCGGTTTCGCTCCGAAGGCATCGACGTCCTACGTCGTTCGTCGTGGTGGCGCTCGGCGGCCTGGCCCGATCCGGGCGACCCGCCCTTCCTCAATGGCGTCGTCATCGTCCGCACCGAGCATGATCCGCATGCCTTGATGGCGGCGCTGGGCCGTATCGAGGACGCCTTCGGCCGCCAGCGCGGGGCCCGCAACGCCCCGCGCACGCTCGATCTTGATCTGGTCGCCTACGGGCGGATCATCGGCGACCTGGACGGCCTGATCCTGCCGCATCCGCGCGCGGCCGAGCGGAAGTTCGTCATGGGTCCGCTGGCGGAGATCGCGGCTGAGTGGAAGCATCCGCTGGGAGGCGACGCAGCGGCGTTGGCGCAAACAGCCACGGTCGGACGGGACGCGGTTGCCGTCTGAAGCGCCTCATTCCCGCCCATGCGGCGTTGCACAATGAGCTCCAACCCTATATTTTGTGCGGTTCTCCCCCGCGCTCGAGGAATTTCATGGCCCGCGTCACTGTCGAAGACTGCATCGAGAAGGTGCCGAACCGTTTTGGTCTGGTTCTGCTGGCCGGCCACCGCGCCCGCAACATCGCCAACGGCGCGCCGCTGACCCTCGACCGCGACAACGACAAGAACCCGGTCGTCGCCCTGCGTGAACTGGCCGAAGATACGGTCCGTCCGGACGAGCTGCAGGAAAACATCATCACCACCCTGCAACGCGTCGACGAGCGCACCGAGGCCGAGGATGAGGCCGAGGTCGTGGCGCTGCTGGCCGAACCGCAGCACATGAACATGGCCGAGGCCGAGCTGATCCGCGCGCTGCAGAGCGACCGCGACGGCGGCCAGGAGGAGCGGTACTGACGGCCGAACCCGCCAACGGTATCACCATCCTGCCGGCGCGGACCTCGACGCCCGCGCCGTCACCGCAAGCTGCCAATCTGAATGAACCGGAGGCTGCCAAGCCCCCGGCCGAAGCGCCCGAGCCGTCCAGGTCGCGGGTGCTTCGCCAATTCGAGCTGGTCGAGGCAGTCCGCGCCTACGATCCGACCGCCGACGAGGGTCTGCTCAACCGGGCCTACGTCTATGCGATGAAGATGCACGGCTCGCAGCTGCGGGCCTCCGGCGATCCGTACTTCGCCCATCCGATCCAGGTCGCCGGCATCCTGACCGACTACCGGCTGGACACCGCCACCATCGTCACCGCCCTGCTGCACGACGTGGTCGAAGACACCTCGGCCACCCGCGACGACATCGCCGGCATGTTTGGCGAGGAGATCGCCCAGCTGGTCGAGGGCGTCACCAAGCTGTCGCGGCTGGAGCTTCAGGCCGAGCACACCCGGCAGGCCGAGAACCTGCGCAAATTCATCCTCGCCATCTCCAAGGACGTGCGGGTCCTGCTGGTCAAGCTGGCCGACCGTCTGCACAACATGCGGACGCTCAAATACGGCAAGCCCGAGAAGCGCGAGCGCATCAGCCGGGAAACCCTCGAGGTCTACGCCCCACTCGGACGTTCGATCGGCATCCACTCCATCGCCTCCGAGCTGGAGGAGCTGGCCTTCGAGCACCTCAACCCCACGGCCCGGACCGCCATCGAGCGCCGGCTCGAGGCGCTCAAGCTCGAACACGGCCAGGCCATCGACGGCGTCGCCCGCGAGGTCGAGCGGGTGCTGGAGGAGGCCGGCGTCCGCGCCCGCGTCTTCGGGCGCCAGAAGACCCCGTACTCGATCTGGCGCAAGCTGCAGCGCAAGTCCGTCGGCTTCTCGTCGCTGTCGGACATCTACGGTTTCCGGGTCATCGTCGAGGCCGAGGACGACTGCTACCGCGCGCTCGGCGTCATCCACCGCGCCTGGCCGATGGTGCCCGAGCGGTTCAAGGACTTCATCTCGACGCCCAAGTCGAACAACTACCGCTCCCTGCACACCACGGTCGTCGGGCCGTCC
>JAEZIH010000131.1 GCA_023416055.1 Pseudomonadota bacterium
CGTCCTCGGCGTCGTGCTCGACGCGCAGGAACAGCCTCGCCTCGGCGAGGGTCACCGGTGCGGTCATGGAAAATCTCGCTTTGCTGAATGGCAGGCGAGGCCGGGCGACGATCCCTCGCCCCCCGCCCCCCGATCCCTTGCGAGCCTCAGCTCGCGGCGAACTTCATCAGCTTGATGGCGTCGAAGTCCTGCACCCCGCCGCCGACGCGCCGGGTGGTGTAGAACAGCACATAGGGCTTGGCGGAATAAGGATCCCGCAGCACCCGAACCCCGGCCCGGTCAACGATCAGATAGCCCCGGCGGAAGTCGCCGAAGGCGATCGCCGGCGCATTGGCGGCCACGTCCGGCATGGTCTCGATCTCGGTCACCGGATAGCCCAGCAGGCTGGCCGTATCGCCCGCCCGCTGCGCCGGCTGCCAGATGTAGTTGCCATCGGCGTCCTTGAACTTGCGCACGGTCGACACCGTGCGCCGGTTCATCACGAAGCGCGCGTTCGGCCGGTACTGCGCCTTGGGCGCATAGACCAGGTCGATCAGCCGGTCGGTCGGACTGTCCTCCACGAAGGCGCCCGACGCGCCCGAGGCGACATAGCCGATCTCGCCCCATTCCTGGTCGCCGTCGGCGACAAGGTCGTAGTCGAGGAAGCCGCGCGGCTTGTTGACCCCGTCGCCGTTGACGAAGACCTCGGTCTCCTGCGCCGCGAAGGCGTCCTCGACCTCGCCGGCCAGCCATTCGTCGAGGTCGACCAGGGCGTCGTCGAGCAGGGTCTGGGTCGCCGCCGGGCAGGCGTAAAGATCGGCCGCCGGAAACTCCAGCAGCGCCAGGGTGGCGGGATCGGTCTCCGGCCGGGCCGCCGTCTCCGCGACCCAGCCGGAGCCGACGCCTGCGATCGACACCGGCTTGCGAAACACGCCCGCCGCCACCGTCCGCACGGTCGAAATCTCCCGCATCGGCGAGCCGGCCATCAGTCTCCGCTCGATGGCCCGCTCGGTCTGCTCCGGCACGACGTAACCGCCCGAGTTCGGCGCGGTCGACAGGCCGGCCTTCACCTCCAGACCGATGCCGGCCCGCAGATAGCCGTCGAAAGCCGCCTTCCTCTCCTCCACGGGAACGGACGGCTGTTCAGCGGCGGCCGCCTCGCCGATCGCGGGCCGGCGCGCCTCGCTGGCCACACGGTCCAGCCGCGCCTGCGCAGCCGCCACCGCCTGGTCGATGCGCGCCACCTTCTCCTCCAGCAGCGCATCGGCCGAAGCCTTGCGCTCGATCTCGTCCAGCCGGGCGTCATTCGCCCCTTTGAACGCCTCGAACGCCGCCATCATCTCGTGCAGGGCGGCGCGCGCCTCGGGCGTGGCCGAGGCCGTCTTGGTCTCTTTCATGATGTCTCCGGTTTTCACGAACCGCCGGTTGCGGTTAGGGTCGGGGCGTGCAGCGCCCCCTTGAAAAATCGTCGCCGGTGAAGGCGTGAGCGGGCGATTCACCCGCCTCGAGCGCGAGGTCATGGCCGCCATGGCGTGGGACCTGCGCAATCTCGCGCCGGACCTCGCCGGCCAGTTCGAGGAAAGCCTGCCCGGAACGCGCCGCAACACCGGCTCGGGCATGTTCAGCGAGATGATCGTCAGCTCGCGCCGTCCCTTTCCGGAGGACCGGCCGAGCGGTCTGTTCGGGACGGTCCACGCCATGGTCGGCGACCTTCCCGATCCGGTCGCCTTCAAGGTCGAGCTGCGCGAGGGGCGGTTGCTCGCCCTGCATGGCGACGCCTACGGGCAGGACACGAGCGGCATCGACTTCGCTGCTGCGCCTTTCGATCAGGTGTTCACCGTCAATGACGCGGGCGAGTCCATCGAGTTCAACCCGGCCGCCATCCTGCGTCCCAGCCCCCTGCTGACGCTGCAGGCCTGGGGCGATCCGCGCCAGGCCGAGCTCGAGGGCCAGCCGCCCCTGACCAACTTCGGCGCCCTTCAGCGCGTCCAGGATGAGCCCCCAGACATCCTGGACGGCCTGCTGGGCGCCAGGATGCAGCCTGAGCCGGACCCGGCCGCGAAGACCTCGCTGATCATAGGCCTGTGGGTCCTTGCCGCCGTCATCGGCCTCTTCGCCATTCTCCTCGGGGCCCATCCGGTCTTCATCCTGGCCGTGGGCGTCTGGATCGCCCGGCTGCTCCGCAACCGGAAGGCCAGGGAGGCCCTCGCCCGCGCCGCGGCGGCCCTCGGCCGCTACGAAGCGCGTCCGTCGGGGTCCTGAGCCGCCCCGGCGCCCGCCACGAGACCGAACCGCGCCCCCGGCAGCATGGGGAAGGTCACGAGCGAGACCTCCCACAGATCCACCTCGACCAGCACGCGCAACCGCCCCTCTCGCCGCGCCCGCCGGCTGCGGAAGCCGATCGACAGACCGTCCAGCGCCCCGGCTCGCGCCAGGGCCTGGGCGAACCTGCCCTCGGCCGACCAGTCCATGATCCGCCCGCGCACCCGCAGGCCCCGGTCGTCCTCGACCATCCCGTCCCAGACCCCGACCGGGGAGCGGTTCTCGTGCTGGTGCAGCATCCGAACGCCCGTCGCGCCCTGCGCGGCGAGGCTCTCCGTGAAGGCCCCCGGCGCCACCACGTCCCCGTTCAGGTCGGCCACGCCCCACAGCGAAGCGTAGCCCTCTATCGCCAGGCCGCCGCTCACGATCCGCGCTCCAGCCGCATCTCGATCCGTTCCACCGCGGCCCGCGTGGCCTTGCTCTGCTCCTCAAGCCGGGCCAGCCGCTCGACGACCTGGCGCTGCTCGCCGACACGCTCCTCCAGCACCGCGATCCGCGCCGCCGCGCCTCCCGCCCAAACCAGCGCCCCCGCGGTCTGCAGGGCCAGGGCGGCGATCACCGCCACGGGGATTTCCCGGTTGGGCTCGCTCATGCGCCGACTCCCGCCATGCGCCGCCGCTCCTCCACGGTCAGGAAGCTGGCCGCCTCCAGCCGCGCCCACAGCGCATCGCGTTCGGCCTGCAGCGCCGGCACGGCGTCCAGGTCGGCCTCGATCCGCGTCCCCGGAAAGCGGCTGCCCAGCCACCCGGTCAGCGCCCCCGCGACCTTCCGCGCCAGAGGCGCCACCGTGCTCCGCCAGAAGGCGGCGTTGGCCTCGCGATAGTTCGAGTACGTCGCGTCGCCGGGTATGCCCAGCAGCTGGGGCGCTACCCCGAAGGCGAGGGCGATCTCCCGGGCGGCGGCATGCTTGCCGGCGATGAAGTCCATGTCAGCCGGAGTCCAGCTCATCGGCTTCCAGTCCAGGCCTCCCTCCAGAATCATCGGACGGCCGGCGTTCATGGCGCCGGCGTGGACCTCGTCGACCTGGGCCCGCAGCGCCTCGAACTGGGCCTCGCTCAGTCGTTCGCCGTCGCCGCCGTTATAGACCAGCGCCCCGCTGGGCCGCGCCGCATTGTCCAGCAACGCCTTGTTCCACGCGCCGGAGGCGTTGTGCACGTCGATGGCCGCCGCGGCCGCCTCCAGCGGCGACAGGCCGTAGTGGTCATCGACCGGATTGAACAGCTTCAGATGCATCACCGGCATCCAGCCGTCCGGCTGGCGGCCGATCCGCAGCGAGCGGCCGTCGACCGAATACTCGTAAGCCTCCGGCCAGCCCGCCCGCCCCGGCACGACCTTCACCCGGTCTGGCCGCAGGGTCCACAACTCCTCCGGCTGGTCCTCCCCGACCGCCTCGGCATAGGCGTTTCCCGCCGTCTGCAGACCCCCGTAGAGAGCCTCCAGCCACTCGGCGCCCGATTGCTCGGGATTGGGCTTGGCCAGCAGCCGGGCCAGCGGATGCTCGTCCTGCCGGACCCCGTCGAGGAACACCACCAGCGGCGTCGACGCCGCCGCCTCGGCCACCATCCTCACGCACCGGTAGACCACGGCGTTTCGCGCGAAGCCTTCGCTGGCCAGGCTGGCGTAGTCTCGCGGCGTCCATCGCGGTCGTCCGGCGCTGGTCAGGGCGATCAGCGGCCCCGTCCGGCTGTCCTTGATTTCAGGCGCGGCCGCGCGCCGCCGCCCCTCGAAGGGCCGTCGCCAGTTCACCATCACGATCTCCAGAGGCAGCCGGCCGATCAGCCCGGTTTTCCGACCTGATCACATCTTAAGGCGCCAGCGTTCTCCGTCTGGCAAATCGGATCGAGAAATCGTCAAGCTCCTGAAGACAGGAGGGTTTGTCTTCCCAATCGGACTATAAATCCGCGGATTGCCAACACAGTGACGCTCAGCCGCCACCGCGCTCCTCGATCCACTCCGGCGCCTCGAAATCCAGGGCGTCCTCGGGATCCTTCAGCGCCAGCTCCGACACCGTCTGCCCGCGCACCGACACCCCGGCGGCGTGCACGCTCTCGGGATCGCCCGAGACCAGCGGATGCCAGTAGGCCAGACCCCTGCCCTCGTTGATCCTGCGATAGGCGCAGGACTTCGGCATCCACTTCAGCGCGTCGATGTTCCACGGCGTCAGCTTGATGCAGTCGGGCACGTGCTCGCGCCGGTTTGCATAGTCGACGCAGGTGCAGCGCACCGGATCGAACAGCTTGCAGTGCACCCGCGTGGGCACGACCTGGCCCGTGTCCTCGTCCTCAAAGCGGACCAGGCAGCACAGCCCGCACCCGTCACACAGGCTCTCCCACTGCTCGCGGGTCATCTGGTCCAGCCTGCGGGTTTCCCAGAAAGGCTTGGAGGCGGGGTCGGTACGCTCTACATCCACGCGCTCCCCATACGCCTCCTTCCTTCCGAAAGCACCCATGGCTGCGCGCCCGCCTCTCGTCGCCCTCAAGGACATCCGTCTGCAGGACGGACCGCGTCCGCTGTTCGAGGGCGTCGACATGGCCATCGAACCGCGCACCCGCGCCGCCCTCGTGGGCCGCAACGGCGCCGGCAAGTCCACCCTGATGAAGCTGGTCATGGGCCTGATCGAGCCCGACGCCGGCGACCGTTCGGTGCAGGCTGGCACGCGCTTCGCCTATGTGCCGCAGGAGCCGGCCATCACCGGCGACACCCTGCTGGACTACGCCGCCTCCGGCGTAGCCGAACGCTGGACGGCCGAGGCCTGGCTGACCACCTTCGGCCTGGATCCGGCCAAGCCGGCGGTGAACCTCTCCGGCGGCGAGATCCGTCGCGCCGCGCTGGCGAAGGCGTTCGCCGAGGAGCCGGACCTGCTCCTGCTCGACGAGCCGACCAACCACCTCGACATCCTCGCCATCGAACTGCTCGAGAACGAGCTGCTCAGCGCCCGCTTCTCCGTCCTGGTGGTCAGCCACGACCGCGCCTTCCTGAACCGCATCACCCAGTCGGTGCACTGGCTCGAAGGCCGCCGCGTGCGCACCCTCGACAAGGGCTTCGCCGCCTTCGACGACTGGGCCGCCAAGGTGATGGAGGAGGAGGCCGAATCCCTGCGCCGCCTGACCAAGCGCATCGAGGCCGAGACCTACACCTTCTATCGCTCGATCACCGCCCAGCGCACGCGCAACGAGGGCCGCGCCCGCGCCCTCCAGGCCATGCGGGCGGATCGGGCCGAGCGCGTCCGCGATCTGCCGCGCGAGCTCAACCTCGGCGTCGATTCCGGCGTCGCCTCCGGCAAGCTGGTGGCCGACCTCAAGGGGGTGGCCAAGTCATACGGCGACCGCGCCGTGCTCAAGCCCTTCACCACCCGCGTCCTGCGCGGCGACCGGCTCGCCATCGTCGGCCCGAACGGCGCCGGCAAGACCACCCTGGTGAAGGTCCTGCTTGGAGAACTGGCCCCCGACGCCGGCACGGTCCGCCTTGGCGTCAATCTCGACCCCGTCTACCTCGACCAGTCGCGCGAGGGGCTGAAGTCGGACATGACCCTGTGGGACGCCCTGACCCCGGGCGGCGGCGACTCCATCCTCGTGCGCGGTCGCTCCATGCACGTGGCCGCCTACGCCAAGGACTTCCTGTTTCAGGAAAGCCAGCTCAAGCAACCGATCTCCACCCTCTCGGGCGGCGAACGCAACCGCCTGCTGCTGGCCCGGGCGCTGGCGAAGCCGGCTAACATGCTGGTCCTCGACGAGCCGACCAACGACCTCGACATGGACACCCTCGACAAGCTCGAGGAACTCCTCGAGCAGTACGACGGCACCCTCATCCTCGTCAGCCACGACCGCGACTTCGTCGACCGCCTCGCCACCTCGACCATCGCCCTCAACGGCCGCGGCGATGTCGTCGAGACGCCCGGAGGCTGGACCGACTTCATCCGCCAGAACCCCGGCTTCCTGACCCCGCCGTCGGACGCACCAGTCTCCACCGCGAAGGCGAAGGCCCGGACTGACGAGGCCGCGGCTCCCGCCCCGGCGAAGAAGCCCGCCGCCAAACTGTCCTACAAGGACGCCCGCAGGCTGGAGGAGCTGGAGGGCCTGCTCGCGCGCCTGCCCGATGACATCGCCGGCCACGACGCAGTCCTCTCGGACCCCGACCTCTACGCCCGCGATCCGGCCGCCTTCAACCGGGCCATGCGCGCCGCCGAAAAGGCGCGCGCCGATCTGGCGGCGGCCGAGGAGGAATGGCTTGAGCTCGAGGCGAAACGCGAGGCCCTCGCCGGCTGAGCCCGCTTTCTGTGGACAACGCAAACTGCTGATCCGACGCGAGAAAATCGGACAGCCCACAGATATGCACAGGGTTATGCACCGCGACCGGGGCGATTCCGCACAGGCGGTCGAATTCGGGCGCTTGCCTCATAGCCGCTTTCGTCGGAACGTCAATGGGCCGAGGGACACGGCGGCGCGGAAAACCGGGGAGACCCGGGGCTCAAAGCGAACCGGCCCGGCTCTCTGACCCGACGCCACGGGGGGTCTTCGGACCTTAACGAGCGGGAGGCAGGATCAAGGCCCAGGGGGCGTCACCAAAGGCTTCGGCCGGCGGAGACCTCCAGGGGAACCGGATCGGGATCGATGGACGGCGCGGGGCTCGACCCCGTGGAACGCCGGAGACCAGGAGCGCGACAGGATACAGCCGACCGTCGCCGGGGCTCCGCCCTGCTGACGCTGAGGCCAGGGTCCGAACCTCAATGGCCAAGTCCAACCCGGACTTGGCGAGGGGACGAGGAAAACCGGTTCGCCGGGGATCTTCGTCCCCTCGCTCAATTCCGCGCCCGCCCATGACGCGCGGCTCCCTTCCCTTCCCCCCGCCCGGGCCGTAAACCAAGGCAATGAACCGTCGCGGGAATCGCCCCTCATCGCCCCAGCGTCGCGCCCTGCTGGCCGGGGCCGGGGCTATCGCCGCGACCACTGCCCTAACCGGCTGCGGCAAGTCTCAGGCCCCCGTCGACGATGACGGCCGCGTCCGTCTGCGCTTCGCCACCGACTGGCGCGCCCAGGCCGAACACGGCGGCTTCTACCAGGCCCTGGCCTCCGGGGCCTATGAGAAGCGCGGCCTCAATGTCCAGATCATCCAGGGCGGCCCCTCGGTGAACGTCCCCCAGCTGCTCGCCTCGGGCGCGGTCGAGCTGGGCATGGGCTCCAACAGCTTCATTCCGATGAACCTTGTCGAGGAGGGCGCGCCGGTGAAGGCGGTCGCCGCCTTCTTCCAGAAGGACCCGCAGGTGCTGATGGCGCACCCGGACCCCTCCCTCCAGGGCATCGTCGACCTCGCCGGCCGTCCGGTCCTGCTCGCGACCGCCTCCCGGGACGCCTTCTGGGTCTGGCTCAAGGCCAGGTACGGCTTCACCGACGATCAGGTCAGGACCTACAACTACAATCTGGCCCCCTTCCTCGCCAACGAGCAGGCGGTGCAGCAGGGCTATCTGACCAGCGAGCCCTATACGGTCGAGCGCGAGGGCGGCTTCACCCCGCGGGTCTTCCTGCTCGCCGACGAAGGCTATCCGTCCTACGCCACCATGGTGCTGGCCCCCAACGCCTTCGCCCGGGATAACGCCCGCGCCCTGCGGGCCTTCATCGCCGCCTCCGCCGAGGGCTGGCGCGACTACATCCAGGGCGACGGCAAGGCGGCCGACGAACTGATCCGCCGGGATAATCCGGACATGACCCAGGACGTCCTCGACCAGGCCCGCGCCAAGCTGAAGGAATATGGCATCGTCGACGGCGGCGACGCCGCCCTCTACGGCCTCGGGACCATGACGGAGGAACGCTGGCAGGCCTTCTTCGAGGTGACCTCCGCCGCCGGCGTCTATCCCACCAACCTCGACTGGCGTCAGGCCTTCACCACCCAGTACCTGCCTGGCCGTGGCTGAGACGTCCCCGGCGACGGCGGCTTCCCTGCAGGGAGTCGTCGTGCGCTATCCCGGCCGAACGCCGCTCGGCCCTGTCGACCTGGCCGTCGCGCCCGGAGAGATCGTCGCCCTCGTGGGCGCCTCGGGCGCGG
This sequence comes from Pseudomonadota bacterium, assembly GCA_023416055.1. Lineage (GTDB taxonomy): Bacteria > Pseudomonadota > Alphaproteobacteria > Caulobacterales > Caulobacteraceae > Brevundimonas. The sequence goes on from JAEZIH010000131.1 coordinate 8,341, forward strand.
GCAAGTCCACCCTGCTGCGCCTTCTGGCCCGTCTCGAAGCGCCCGCCGAAGGCGAGGTTGACGTCGCAGCGGCGCCGGGCCGCGTCGCCGTCGTCTTCCAGAACCCCACCCTCATGCCCTGGGCGGACATCCGGGCCAACGTCGCCCTCCCGCTCGAGCTTGCCGGCCTGACCCGGGACGAGGCCCGTCGGCGCGCCGCGGAGGCCCTCGCCGCGGTCGGTCTGGGCGATCGCCTCCAGGCTCGCCCGCGCCAGCTGTCGGGCGGCATGGCCATGCGGGTTTCCCTCGCCCGCGCCCTGGTGACCCGTCCGGACCTGCTGCTGCTCGACGAACCCTTCGCCGCGCTCGACAGCGTCACGCGTCGCCGCCTGATCGAGGACCTGCACAGCCTGTGGGCCGGGCAGGCGCCCCGACCCGCCATGGTCTTCGTCACCCATGACGTCGACGAGGCGGTCTACATGGCCCATCGCGCCATCGTACTCGACGCCGCCTCGGGCAGGATCGCTGGCGAGCGCCGCCTCCCGGACGCCCTCCCCCGTCCCGCCGGCTGGCGCGCGGAAGCCGACTATCGCGCCGCGGCCGAGGCCCTCGCCTCCGACCTCGCCGCCAGCATGGGCCACGGAGCGACCGCATGACCCGCTTCGCGCCGTCCGTGCTGCTCCTCGCCCTCCTCCTCGCCGGCTGGGAGACCGCCTGTCGAACTCTCGCCGTCCCCGCCTATCTCCTGCCTACGCCCAGCGCGGTCGCCGTCGCTCTCGCTGACAGGGCGCCGCTGCTGATCGCCTCGGCGGGGGTCACCTTCTGGATGGCCTTCCAGGCTCTGATGGTCGCGGCCCTCGTCGGAGGCGGTCTCGCCCTCGCCGTCTCCCTCAGCCGCCCGGCCGAGCAGGCGGTCCGGCCCCTCGCCGTCGCCCTCCAGGTCACCCCTGTGGTGGCTATCGCGCCCCTGGTGATCATCTGGGCCGGGCTGGACAACGCCGACCGCGCTGTGGTCGCCCTCGCCGCCGCGGTCGCCTTCTTCCCCCTGTTCTCCGGCGTCCTGACCGGGCTGAAGTCCGCTGACCCGGATCTGGAGCGCCTCTTCGACCTCTACGGCGCCTCGCCCCTGCAGCGGCTGGTCCGCCTGCGCCTGCCCTCGGCCCTGCCCTTCATGCTCGAGGGCCTGCGCGTCGCCGCCGGCCTGTCGGTGATCGGTGCCGTGGTGGCCGAGTTCGTCTCCGGCTCCGGCGCCACCCAGGGCCTCGCCTGGCGGCTGCTCGAGGCCGGCAACCGCCTGCGCACCGCAGACATGCTGGCCGCCCTGTTCTGCCTGATGCTGATGGGCCTCGCCCTCCACGCGGTGGTCGGCGCCGTCGAACGGGCTGTGCGACGCAGACTGGCCTGAGCGGCCCGCCCGTTAGCGCCGGGTTAAGCCCGGGCACGCTACCGTCGCCTTTCAGTTCCCGCGCCTGGAGCCCGCCCTTGCGCAGCGCCTCGTTCCTCACCGCCGTTTTCGCCGTCTCCGGCGGCCTGTTGTTGGCGGATGTCGCCCAGGCCCAGTCGAACGCACGCCTCTCCTGGCCGGGCCGCCCCGAAGCGGCGCCCGCCTCGACAGCCGAGATCGCGGCGGTCACAGGCTCTCGCCGACCCAATCCCGTCATCCCGCACGGCGGCGTCGCGCCGCTACCGTTTCCCGCAGTCGCAGGAGCACCTGATCTACCTGTCGCAACTCAACCAGGCCTACTGCATGCAGGTCGGTGTGGAGCACTACCG
>JAEZIH010000195.1 GCA_023416055.1 Pseudomonadota bacterium
CTCGTTGGCCCTGGGCGATAGCCCAGATGGCCCCGTTGTCCTTGGCGTTGGCCACAGACTTGCCGGTGTTGATCCGGTTCTGCGTCGTCGCCAGCTGGGCGTTGGTCGCGTTCAGGTTCTGGAGCGCCACCATGGCGCCCACGTTGGTGTTGACCGACATAACCATCGGCATTCCTTCCATTCTGGTCGGGTGAACGGCCTTCTGGCCGCGGAACCGGTTCTGGTTCGCGCACGCCCACGCAAGGATCGGGCCGGAAAGCCGGTGTTGAAATTCAAGTACTTAAGCGACAGAGGTCGCCCTGCTGGGCAGAAATGTCCGCGGCCAGCCGCGCCGCGCGGCGGACATTTCCGGGCGGACGCCGCTTCCGCCCCGCCAGATGATCGTTGTTAACCCGCGGCGGCTTCGCTACCCCTGCAGGGGTCAGCACCGGAGCCGCCATGACCCGCGCCAGCGACCGGTTCGAGGGCACCTCGAACTATATCGCCACCGACGACCTCAAGATCGCCGTGAACGCCGCCGTGGCGCTGGAGCGGCCGTTGCTGATCAAGGGCGAACCGGGCACCGGCAAGACCGTGCTGGCCTACGAGATGGCGCGCGCTCTCGACGCGCCGCTGATCACCTGGCACGTCAAGTCGACCACCAAGGCCCACCAGGGCCTCTATGAATACGACGCCGTCAGCCGGCTGCGCGACAGCCAGCTGGGCGAGGAGCGCGTCCACGACGTCCGCAACTACCTGAAGAAGGGCAAGCTTTGGGAGGCCTTCACCTCCCCGACGCGGCCGGTCCTGCTCATCGACGAGATCGACAAGGCCGACATCGAGTTCCCCAACGACCTGCTGCAGGAACTGGACCGCATGGAGTTCTACGTCCACGAGACGGACGAGACGATCCGCGCCGAGGTCCGCCCCGTGGTCGTCATCACCTCCAATAACGAGAAGGAACTGCCCGACGCCTTCCTGCGCCGCTGCTTCTTCCACTACATCCGCTTCCCGGACGCGGAGACGATGCAGGCCATCGTCGAGGTCCACTTCCCCGGCATCAAGCCGCGTCTCGTTTCGGAGGCGCTGAAGACCTTCTACGAGATCCGCGACACGCCCGGCCTGAAGAAGAAGCCCTCGACCTCCGAACTTCTCGATTGGCTCAAGCTGCTGATGGTCGACGACGTTGACCCCGCGACCCTGCGCGAGAAGACGCCCGGCAAGCTGATCCCGCCGCTGCACGGTGCCCTGCTGAAGAACGAGCAGGACGTGCACCTGTTCGAGCGGCTCGCCTTCCTCGCCCGCCGCGAAGGCGTCCGGCCCGGCGCGTGACACGCCGGCGGTCGGGTTTCGTCATGGCGATTACCGCGATTTCACTGGATTCCGGGAAGGCCGGGCGCAGGATGAAGGCGACAAGGACCAACACCATGACCCTGCGTTCGCTGCTGATTCCCGCCCTCTTCGCCGCCGGCCTGACCGCCGCCTGCGACGGCGACTCCGTGCGGATCACCTCGACCCGCACCGAGAGCCCCGACGCCAGGGGGGCGCTCAAGGTGGTCGAGACGCTGCAATGCCCGCAGACCATGGGCTCCCTGACCCGCAAGGGCTCGGCCAGCGACGGCGGCGCCGTCTGCACCTATGTGGGACCGCGCGGCTCGGAGGTCAGCCTGCACCTCGTCAGGCTCGACGGCGAAACCCCGGCCGAGGCCCTGAAGGCCTTTGAGGACCGTCTGTCGGCGGCCATGCCCCAGGCGGTGGCCCAGTTGCGCGCCGCCTCTGCGACGGACCAGGCCGCCGCCGCCGCGAACGGCGACCGCGCCGTTGTCCGCGCCCCGGGCGTCGACATCCGCGCCGAGGGCGACGACGCCACCGTCCGCCTGCCCGGTCTGCACATCGAATCCCGGGGCGACCAGGCCAGCGTGCGCATCGGGGGCTTCCACATCGACGCCAACGAGGACGGAAGCGACGTCGACATCTCCGGCTCGGCCGAAGGCGACAACGTCAGCGTCCAGGCCAACCAGGACGCCGCCGAAATCCGCACCAACGCCGGTGGCGGCGCCACCCGCGCCAACTGGATCCTCACCGACAACCGCCCGTCGGAAGCCGGCTGGCGACTGGTCGGCTACGAGGCGCGGGGTCCAGCCGGCGGGCCCATCGTCGTCGCCACCGTGCGCGCCCGCGACCGTGACCGCGGCCGCGTGTTCGAGGACGCCAAGGACCTGGTCGCGCTCAACGTTGGGGAATAGCCCCCGCTAGGCTTGATCGCGGCGTCCGGATGCGTCACCTGACCTGCCCAGCGATCAGGAAGCTCCTTTGGCCGTCACGCCCCGCACCCCGTCCGTGAAGAAAGCCCCCCGCGCCTGGCAGCGGATGCTGTCCGGCCGACGGCTGGATCTGCTGGACCCCTCGCCGTTCGACATCGAGGTCGAGGACATCGCCCACGGACTTGCGCGGGTGGCGCGCTGGAACGGCCAGACCATCGGCGAACACGCCTTCTCGGTGGCCCAGCACAGCTGCGTGGTCGAAGAGATCGCCGCCCACATCCGCCCCGGGCTGGAGCCGAAATGGCGGCTCGCCGCCCTGCTCCACGACGCGTCCGAATACGTCATCGGCGACATGATCTCGCCCTTCAAGGCGGCGCTGGGCGTCAGCTACAAGGATTTCGAGGCCCGCCTTGAGCACGCCATTCACATCCGCTTTGGCCTGCCCCCGAAAACCCCTCTCGAGATCAAGAAGCTGATCAAGGAGGCCGACAAGGCGTGCGCCTTCTTCGAGGCCACCCAGTTGGCCGGCTTCACCCGCAAGGAGGCGCTGGGCTTCTTCGGCAAGCCCCCGGCGGGCTACGACCTCGTCATCGACCCACTGCCCGCGGCGGCGGCCCAGCAGCGCTACCTCGAGCGCTACCGGGTCCTGGCCGAGGCGGTCGGCCTCGTCCCCGCGGCCGACGCCTGGCACACGGAGTAGGCATGGAGCTGCCGGCGGAACAGGGCGTGCGTATCGGCCTCTCGGCCGTGGTCATCGCGCTCCGCGACCGCCAGGCCTGCGTGCTCACCACGCGCGGCGAGGAGGGCGAACTGGCCCTGCCGTTCGGCCCTTTCGATCCGGTGCGCGACCGCACCTTCGAGCTGGCCCTGCGCGCCTTCGTGACCGCCCAGACCGGCTTCCGCCTCGGCTTCGTCGAGCAACTTTACACCTTCGGCGATCTCGGCCGCGACAGCCCCCGCGCCACCCAAGGCCCCGAGCGGCGGCGCGAGGTCTCGGTCGGCTATCTGGCCCTGACGGCCGACGCCGCGGACACCCCCATGGCCGAGGCGCGCTGGACCCCCGTGCTGGACATCTTCCCATGGGAGGATCGCCGCGAGGGCGCCGCTCCCTGCCTGCCGCCCCTGCTGAAGGGGCTGTCGGCGTGGGCCGGCGATGACCCGCGCCGGCGGGCTCGTGTCGACGCCCTGTTCGCCCCCGCTCCGCCGCATCGCTGGAGCGAAGGCCGGGTGCTGGAGCGCTACGAGCTGCTCTACGAGGCCGGGCTGGTCGCCGAGGCCGCCCGCGATCATGGACGGCCCATCCCGCCGGGGGCGCCGGGACGGGTCATGGCCTCGGACCATCGCCGCATCCTCGCGACCGGCCTGGGCCGCCTGCGCAGCAAGCTGAAGTACCGCCCGGTGCTGTTCGACCTGATGCCGCCGGCCTTCACCCTGTCCGAACTTCAGGCCGCGGCCGAGGCCGTGGCCGGCCTCTCGCTGCACAAGCAGAACTTCCGCCGCGGCGTGGAGCGCACCGGCCTGGTCGAGCCGACCGGCCGCCTGTCCTCGACCACCGGCGGTCGTCCGGCCGAGCTGTTCCGCACGGTCGAGGGCGACCTCGCCGCCGCCGACGCCCTGGGCCTCCCCCTGCCCGCCCAGCGCTGAAAAATTGGCGGGCTGGAAGGGGTTGCAGCCCGCGCCAACCGCCATTAGAGAAGCCGCTCGCTCGACCAAAGCGTTCGGCCCCGCGGAGAGGTGGCAGAGTGGTCGAATGTACCGCACTCGAAATGCGGCGTGCCTTTACGGGTACCGTGGGTTCGAATCCCACCCT
>JAEZIH010000208.1 GCA_023416055.1 Pseudomonadota bacterium
TATTCGGCGAAGGCGCCCTGGCGATTGACGCCGATGCCCTTGGTGGCCGGGTCGAGGTGGAAGTGGCCGGCGCGCGCCGCTTCCGAATTCAGGTCGATGACATGGCCCTCGGCCGAGACGCGCTGGCCGACCTTGAGGCGGCGGTCGACGTCCTTGCCGATGGCGACGATCTCGCCGGCCAACTCATGGCCGGTGATCATCGGCACGGGGACGTTCTTCTGGCTCCACTCGTCCCAGTTCCAGATGTGGATGTCGGTGCCGCAGACGGCGGTGCGGTGCACCTTGATCAGCACGTCCTCGTCGCCCGGGGTGGGGATAGGGGCGTCGATCAGCTCCAGCCCCTCGGCGGGCCTGGTCTTGGCTAGGGCCTTCATGGTGTTGGTCACGCGATGCCTCCGAGTTCCTTGCCCGCCTGGGTGAACGCCGCGACGGCCTGATCGATCTGGTCGAAGGTGTGGGCGGCCGACATCTGGGTGCGGATGCGGGCCTGGCCGCGTGGCACGACGGGGAAGCTGAAGCCGATGACGTAGACGCCCAGCTCCAGCATGCGGGCGGCCATGTCCTGGGCCAGTTTGGCGTCGCCCAGCATCACCGGGATGATCGGGTGCTGGCCTTCCAGCAGGGTGAAGCCGGCCTGCGCCATGGCGGCGCGGAAGCGGGCGGCGTTGGCGAAGAGCTGTTCGCGCAGCTGGTCACCCTCGGCGCCGCCGGCGATGCGGATGGCCTCCAGCGACGAACCGCAGACGGCGGGCGAAAGCGCGTTGGAGAACAGGTAGGGCCGGGCGCGCTGCTTGAGCAGCTGGACCACCGGCGCAGTGGCGCAGATGAAGCCGCCCATGGCCCCGCCCAACGCCTTGCCGAAGGTGCCGGTGACGAAGTCGACCTTCACCCCGTGGTGGGCGTAGGAGCCGCGGCCCTGCGGACCGAGGAAGCCGGTGGCGTGGCAGTCGTCGACCATGATCAGGGCGTCGTACTTGTCGGCCAGCGCCCGGATGTCCTTCAGCTTCGCGATGTAGCCGTCCATCGAGAAGGCGCCGTCGGTGGCGATGATGATGTCGCGCGCGCCGTCGGCTCGGGCCTGCTTCAGCTGGGCCTCAAGGTCGGCCATGTCCGAGTTGGCGAAGCGGTACCGCTTGGCCTTGCACAGGCGGACGCCGTCGATGATCGAGGCATGGTTCAGGCTGTCCGAGACGATGGCGTCCTCGGCCCCGAACAGGGGTTCGAAAATGCCGCCGTTGGCGTCGAAGGCGGCCGCGAACAGGATGGCGTCCTCGAAGCCGAGGTAGCCGGCGATGGCCTGCTCCAGCTCCTTGTGGATCTCCAGGGTGCCGCAGATGAAGCGCACCGAGGCGGTGCCGGCGCCCCACTTCTCCTGGGCCCTGATTCCGGCCTGCACCACCCGCTCGTCGCCGGCGAGGCCGAGGTAGTTGTTGGCGCAGAAGTTGAGGACGTCCCGGCCGCCCACCTTGATGACGGGGCCCTGGCGGGAGGCGATCACCCGTTCCGGCTTGGTCAGGCCCTGGGCGTCGATGTCGGCGAGTTCCGCGGCGACGCGGTCATGGAAGCTGGCTGTCATGGCCGCTCCGCTACGCCGAATCCGGTCCGGATTGAAGCCCCGTTCAGGCCGTCGGCTCCGGCGGCTGGGCCCCGCCGGCCGCCAGCGGGCGCACCGGGCTGACCTTCACACGACCGCCGCACGGCGTCAGGCCGAGATCGAGGCCGACCGGCGAAGTGTCGCCCGGGGCGGTGACCCGGATGCGGGTCGCCGAAGGGCACGTCCGCTCGCCCGCGCCTTCGTTGGGCATGACGTTCCAGGCCAGCTCGAACGCCGCCTTGTCCTGCGGGGCGAGGATGACCGGCGCGGGCGCCTGGCCTTCGGTGAAGTAGCTGCCGGGCGCCTGTTCGGCGCGGATGGCGGTCAGGTCGCGCCCCTGACGATCCTGCAGCACCACGCCGGGGTAGCCGGTCAGGCTGCACGCCGCGGCGCCGATGTTCTGAAGGCCGATGTTGCGCACCCGGTTGCCCGCGCCCGCGTCGCCGCCTTCGTCCGAAAGACGGAGCTGCGGACCGCGGCAGGGGGCGGCCGCCGACGTATCGCCTTGAGGAGCAGGCGGGGGCGCGACGGGCAGCGCCGCCGCGGGCCGGCTGCAGCGTTCCAGGACCACGCCGCCGATGTCCGCATCAGGGCCGAGGCGGCTGAGCGTGGCGGTCTCGGTCCCGTCGCGGTTGACCGTCCACCATTCCAGCTCCGAACCGACGTAGCGGGCCCCCGAGGCGGACGAGGCCGGGCGCAGGGCGTAGGCCTGGCCCTTGTAGGTCAGCTGCGCGCTGGCGCTGTCGGCATAGGCGACGGCGACCGACTCGCCGCTCTCGCAGGCGTAGCTGACCGGGGGCGCCGTCGAGACTGTGGCGTCCTGTCCCTGCGGCACGGCCTCCGGCGGCGTCGAGGCCTCCTGGGTGCAGGCGGCGATGGCGAGGCTGGACACGAGGACGCAGGTCAGTCGGCGCATGGCGGGCTCCCGTTTTCGGTCGCGTTTCAACGCCAGCGAACGGCAAAGGCTCCGCTGACGCAAGTGCGGCGGGTCAGGCGAGGACCCGCCCGATCACCTCGCGCAGGCCCGCGAGATCGTGATGCGACAGGGCGCCGAGCCGGCGAAGGATCAGCCGCCGCTCAATCGTTGCGAACACCGGCTTGACGGCCGAGGCCTTGAGCAGACCCGCCTGCTCCCAGTCCTGCAGCCAGAGATCGCCGAAGGCTGCGGAAGGGCGCAGCTGACTGGTGATCGCCATCAGCACGGCGTCAGCCCGGGCCGCGGAGTATTCGCGGCCGCTGACGACGACGGCGGGACGCTTCTTGAAGGCGGACTGGTTCGTGAACGGGAACGGGACGAGGACGACGTCGCCCAACTCAAATCGCGTCGTAGACGTCATTTTCCGGGTCATCCCAGACTTCAGAGAAGGCCGGAACCGAAGTCGCGGCCGCGGCTCGCGTCACGGCCATGTCCCGCTCGCGCGCGGCGATGAAGTCGACGAAGTCCTCGATTTCCGCGATCCGCTCGTCAGGAAGGGCGCAAATCTTCTCGAACAGGGCCTTGGGGCGGGGCGCGTTCATGGGCGTTCTCCACCTCCTCAGATACCGCAAACAGCGAGACCTGACCAGTTCGCCGCTCAGGCGGTGAGCAGCCGAGGAAGCTTGAAGGTGACCGTTTCGCGGGCCCCGTCGTCTTCGACGAGGCTGACGTCGAAGCGGGCGCGGACGGCGTCGATCAGCTCCTCGATCAGGGTCTCGGGGGCAGAGGCGCCGGCGGTGATGCCGAGCGTCGAGACGCCGTCGAACCAGCTCCAGTCAACGTGGCCGGCGTCGTCGACGAGGCGGGCGTCGCGGGCGCCGGCGCGCACCGCCACCTCGACCAGACGCGCGGAGTTGGACGAGTTCTGCGACCCGACCACCAGCACCAGGTCGCAGCCCTGGCCCAGCGACTTGACCGCCTCCTGGCGGTTGGTGGTGGCGTAGCAGATGTCTTCCTTGTGCGGATCGGGCAGCTCCGGGAAGCGGCGCTTGAGCACGGCGAGGATGCCGGCGGTGTCGTCGACCGACAGGGTGGTCTGGGTGGCGTAGGCCAAGGGCTGGTCGCCGGGGCGCTGGAAGGCCTCGGCGTCCTCGACCGTCTCGACCAGGCTGATGGCGCCCGGCGGCAGCTGGCCCATGGTGCCGATCACCTCCGGGTGGCCGGCGTGGCCGATCAGGATGATGTGGCGGCCGGCGGCGTGGTGGCGCTCGGCCTCGACATGGACCTTGGAGACCAGCGGGCAGGTGGCGTCGAGATACAGCATGTCCCTGGCCCGGGCGCCGGCGGGCACCGACTTGGGCACGCCATGGGCCGAGAAGACGACGGGCCGGTCGTCGGGGCACTCGTCCAGCTCGCGCACGAAGACGGCGCCCATGGATTTCAGACGGTCGACGACGTGGCGGTTGTGGACGATCTCGTGGCGCACATAGACGGGAGCGCCGTACTTCTCGAGCGCGCGTTCGACGATCTGAATGGCCCGGTCGACGCCGGCGCAGAAGCCGCGCGGGGTGGCCAGCCGCACGGTGAGCGGGCGCTTTTCGAAGGCCGGAAGGGGCGCGGGCGAGGTCATCGGCGGAACCTAGTCGTTCGGCCGCCGGCCCGCCACTGCGGTTTGCCCGCGCGCGGGTTTGCCGCGCCTCGCTTTAGCCGCTATCAGCGACGAGCGTGATCCCGGCGTCGGGCTGTGCGCGCCTCCTCGTTCCTGGAAGAGCATTCGATGCGTCGCGTCTTCAAGATTTCCCTGGCCTCTGCCGCCGCCGCGGCCCTGCTGGCCGGACTGATGGTTCCGCTGTCGGCGGACGCCCAGTCGCGCCGCCAGCCGCAGCAAGGCGGATCGGCGCGCGGCGAGAACGCCGACGGCACGGCCCAGAACCAGCGCCAGCGCCGCACGCGCATCGCCCCGCTGCGCCGCAACACCGCGGCCGGCCCCTGCCCCTATGTGAAAATCCTCTATGACGCCGCCCGCTACGTCGAAATGACCGGCGACCGGGTGTCGGCCGCGAACGTCGCCTACACCGGCGAGATCGAGGGTCTGTCGTCGAACTGCGCCTATCAGGGCGACGATCCGATCACGGTTCACACCCGCGTGCTGTTCCAGCTGGGCCGCGGGCCGCAGGCCGAGGGCCAGGGCCGGACCTACCGCTACTGGATCGCCGTCACCGAGCGGAACAAGGCGGTGCTGGCCAAGGAGTATTTCGACCTGCCGGTGAGCTTCAGCGAGGGCCCCACGGCCTCGGTGACGCAGGATCAGGTGATCGTCATTCCGCGCGCGGAAGCGACCACCAGCGGCGACAATTTCGAAATCCTCGTCGGCTTCGACGTGACGCCGGAAATGGCCGAGTTCAACCGCACGGGCAGCCGCTTCCGCGTCAATGCCGGCACGCTGGCGCAGACGCCCGGCCAGTAGCATGACCGATCTCCGGAATGTTCTGGGCGAGGCGGTCGCGGCCGCCTTCGCCGCCGAAGGCGTGGATCCGGCGCTGGCCCGCGTGACGCCGTCGGACCGGCCCGACCTGGCCGATTTCCAGTCGAACGGGGCGCTGGCCGCGGCCAAGGCGCTGAAGGCCAATCCGCGCGAGCTGGCCGGCAAGGTCGCCGCGCGGCTGGAGGGCGATGCGCGGCTGGCGTCGGTCGAGGTCGCCGGGCCCGGCTTCATCAATCTGAAGGTGGCGGACGGGGCGCTGGCGGCGCGGGCCGCCGAGGTCGCCGGCGATGGCGAGCGGGCCGGGGCGGCGACGGTCGCCGAGCCGCGCAAGGTGGTCATCGACTATGGCGGGCCGAACGTGGCCAAGCCGATGCACGTCGGCCACCTGCGCAGCTCGATCATCGGCGAAAGCCTGAAGCGGCTGTTCCGCTTCCGCGGCGACCAGGTCTGGGGCGA
>JAEZIH010000144.1 GCA_023416055.1 Pseudomonadota bacterium
TCCGAACATACGGTGGGGGAGCACCTGAAGAACATCCGCAGGAAGCTGGGAACGAGCAACAACACCCACTCCACGGTCCGCGCCCTGCAGCTAGGTCTGCTGCGCCTCTGAAACCATACCGGAAACCTGGTATGGCGAGGCAACCGCCTGCTCGGGCACACGTTGCGCCGTTCCACCCGACCCGGGAAGCAATCCAGGCGTCCATGCGACTGAAGGCCACCTTCACCATCGAGCTCGAGGCCAGCGACTTCGTCGAAGCCGCCGTGCATCAGCGCGCGCTCGAGGAGAAGCTGGCGACCCTGCGCGAAACCTTCCCGCGTTCGCAGCTCAAGATCGTCAACGGACGCGAGCCGCGCGCCGAACGGGCCGCCCCGCGTCCGATCAACCCGAATATCACCGGCCGCCTGCACGCGTACAGCGACTAGACGGATGGCGTTCGACCACATCAGCCAACCGCCCCAGACGCGCCGCCGCAACGCCCTTCTGGAAGCGCTGGAGCTGTTCCGCGGCGCGGATCCCAACACCCGCCTCTCGACCGTGCTGGCCTTTCTGTACCTGTGCGAGAACGAGGGCTTCTGCGTCAGCGAGCTGGCCGCGGCCGCGGACATGACCCTGGCCACGGCGTCGCGCGCGGCGCGCTCCCTGACCGCCCCGGACGCGCCAGGGGCCCTGCCTCCGGCCCTCGGCCTCGCCGAGGTGCGGCCTCTGGGCAAGGTCCGCGCCCTCTATCTGACCGCCGCCGGCCGCGCCCTGCGGGACCGGCTGGATCAGACCATCGTTCATGCAACGACGATCGTGCAGAAAGAATTGTCTGAGTAATCCTCGCTTGCAGCTCTGCAAACGAGCAAGTTGTTGCCATTGTGGCACGCTTTGACATTTCTGTGTCATTTGCCGCTAACCAGACTACTAAAGCAAGCAGCCCGGCGCTTATGGTCCGCGTTGCGTGAACATCCTTCATGTGGAGGCGCGACGGCTCGCGGCGCTCAGATGTCGGCGAGCTCGTACGTGTGTGTTTGGAGAGTATCCTTATGAATAGAAGAAGTATCCGGGGCGGCCTGCTGGCCACCAGCGTCCTCGCGGGCGCCGCTGCGCTGGCCTCGCCGGTGCTGGCCCAGGACGCGCCGGTCACGACCCAGGACCAGATCTCCGAGATCGAGGAAGTGGTCGTCACCGGTTCGCGTATCCGTCGCGATCCGACCAACTCGCCGACTCCGCTGATCCAGGTCAGCCGCGAGGATCTGCTGTCGACCGGTCAGACGACCGTCATCGACTACCTGGCCACCATCCCGGCCCTGTCGAACTCGGTGGTTCCGTCGGACACCACGGGCTCGGGCCTGGGCGACGGCGGTCTGTCGCTGCCGAACCTGCGCTCGCTGGGCTCCAACCGCACCCTGACCCTCGTCGACGGCCGCCGTCACGTCGGCTCGAACGGCGGCTCGCTGGCCGTCGACATCGACACCGTCCCGCGCCTGCTGATCCGGAACATCGAGATCGTCACCGGCGGCGCCTCGTCGGTCTACGGCGCCGACGCCGTCTCGGGCGTCATCAACTTCGTGCTGCGCAAGGACTTCGAGGGTCTGGAGATCGACGCCAACTACGGCATGATCAACCAGAACGGCGAAGCCAACCGCCGCATCTCGGCCCTGCTGGGCCACAACTTCTTCGACGGCCGCCTGAACGCCTACGTTCACGGCGAGTACGAGGAAGTCGACGAAGTCACCTCGCTGGACATCGACTGGCTGCGTAACGCTCCGGTCCGCATCGGCGTCGACGCCGACCCGACCAACGCCCAGAGCGACGGCATCCTCGACGCCCGCACCTACACCGGCGTGCGCCGCATCGACCTGCCGCGCTGGGGTCAGACCACCCTGGCCAACGTCTCGCGTCCCAGCCCGCTGAACGACCCCGACGTCCCGTACGTCGACTGCTTCTCGGGCCTCGGCACCGCCGCCGGCTTCTCGTACAGCGCCAACTGCTTCGGCGTTCAGCCGGGCAAGACCTACTGGTATGACGGCCCGACCGCCCGCCTGGCCGATTTCGGCGAGCGCGTCGGCGAGACCGGCATCAACCGTCCGTACAACTTCGGCGGCGACGGCGAGAACGTGGCCGAGTTCAGCACCGGCTCGCGCGTGCCGCGTTCGGAATCGGCTCGCTTCCAGACCGGCGTCACCTTCGAGGTCACCCCGGACATCGAGTTCTACGCCGAAGCCAAGTACGTCACCGAAGACACCTTCGACCTGTCGCAGCCGACCTTCTACGACATCGACCTGGTCAACTCGTACGGCTCGCGCGAGGCGCCGCAACTGTACAGCGTCGCCAACTTCGACCTGCGCTGGAGCGACAACGCCTTCCTGCCGGACAACGTCAAGGATGCGATCCGCAACAACATGGTGACGCCGTACTCGCGTCCGACGGCAGATTCGGCCGGCACGCCGCTGGCTCCGATCCTGCTGCAGAACGCGCGTCACAGCATGTTCGGCCCGGACCGGACGCAGGACAACTCCCGTGAACTGACCCGCTATGTGCTCGGTCTGCGGGGCTCGCGCGACCAGGTCGGCTTCGTCCGCAACGTCGACTGGGATCTGGGCTACACCTACGGCCAGGTCGAGGTCGAGAACCGCGAACGCGGCACCGACAGCCTGCGGGTCGCCCTCGCGGCCGACTCGGTCTTCGACACGGCGGGCGCCGTCAACGGCACCCCGGGCGAGATCGTCTGCCGCGTGCAGCTGATGCAGGCCTTGGGCGCTCCGGACGCGGCCTTCGACACCTACGTCGGCGGCAACCTGCTCGACACGGCCTACGGCCAGCAGTCGATCGACGAGTGCACCCCGCTGAACGTCTTCGGCAAGGGCAACCAGAGCGCTGAAGCCCTGGCCTACATCGACGCCGTCATCGCGGTCACCGAGCGCAACGAGCAGGAGCAGGCCATCGCCTCCGTCTCGGGCGAGCTGTGGGACTTCTGGGGCGCCGGCTCGATCGGCCTGGCCCTCGGCGCCGAATATCGCCGTGAAGCCACCGAGGGCACCGGTCGCGACCGCGACACCGCCGGCCGTCCGCTGCTGTTCCTGAACACGGGTCCGGACTTCGCTCCGGTCGAGTACACCAGCGAGGAAGTCTTCGCTGAACTGTCCGTGCCGCTGTTCCGCGACAGCTGGCTGGGCGAGTACGCCGAGCTGAGCGGTTCGTACCGCTACGCCGACTACTCGACCGTCGGCAACGTCGACGTCTACGGTGTGAACCTGGTCTACCGTCCCGTTCGGGACATCGCCTTCAAGACCAGCTTCAACAGCTCGGTGCGGGTCCCGGACCTGGGTGAGAACTTCTCGCCCTTCAGCCAGACCTTCCTGAACAACATCACCGATCCGTGCGCCACGCTCGTGATCGCCGCTCAGGACGCTGAAACCCGCGCGAACCGCATCGCCAACTGCTCGGCGCTCGCCGCCGAACAAGGCCTGTCGTTCGACTTCGCCGGCGACACCGCCACCAACGCCGACGACTACAACCCGGTCTACACCTCCGGCGTCGCCGGCGTGTCGGGCGGCAACCCGTTCCTCGCCCCCGAGGAATCGGAAAGCTTCACCTTCTCGACGGTCATCCAGCCGCGGTTCTTCCCGAACTTCTCGCTGGTCCTCGACTACTACGAGATCCAGATCGACAACGTCATCGCGGCGGTGTCGGCCCAGACCGCGGCCAACAACTGCGTCAGCGGCGCTTCGCTGAACTCGGCGGCCTGCGCCACCATCTTCCGCAACAATCCGGACATCCCGTTCGGCATTGGCGCGCCGGTGGGCGATCCGATCGGCGGCTTCATCGAAGGCTCGGTCAACTACGCCAAGCTGGAGACCCGTGGCCTGGACTTCACCGCCCGCTACCGGATGGATCTCGAAGAGACCTTCGGCCGCAACTGGGGTTCGCTGGACTACTCGCTGGGCGGCCTGTGGCTGATCGAGCAGAAGCAGTACCTGAACGCCGACGATGCGTCGGACTACGTGGAACTGGCCAGCAACCCGTACTACCCGCGCGTGCGGTTCACCTCGTCGCTGACGTGGGAGCCGAACGACATCTGGAGCGTGAACTGGACCGCCGACTGGCAGACGGCCCAGGACAGCCTTCGCATCCGCGACGCCCTGGTCAACAACGACCAGCGTCCGTACTCGGAGTTCAACACGGGCGACTTCACCCGTCACGACTTCACGGTGCGCTGGAACGTTCGCGACGACCTGTCGATGCGGGCGGGCGTGGTCAACGCCTTCGACGCCGAACAGGCGACCTACCTGGGAACGACGCTCTACTCGAACTTCGATCCCTACGGCCGTCGCTTCTTCATCGGCCTGAACTACCGCCCGTTCTAGGACGGACGGTCTGAAGACCAGAGAGAGGGGCGGCCCGTCGGGCCGCCCCTTTTTTCTTGCCTCGCATCCCGTGGGGCGCTCCCCCCTGAGGGGGCCCTGTTCGGGCGGGACTCGTCTCCAGCGGGAACCGCCTTGTCCCAAGCGCAGCCATAACGATAGTTGCACCCGGGTTAGTGGGAGTGAGGCATGTCAGGGCGCGTCTGTGGTGGTTCGAGGCTTGGTCGGGTTGCGGCCCTGGTGGATCATCTGGCGGAGCGCGTTAACCCTGACCGCCTCACCCGCGCCGAAGCCGACGCCGCCCGGATCCAGATCGAAGAGATGACCGCCTTGCTGGCGCCCCGCGGCGACGCCGGGGCCCAGGCCCTTGCGGCGGCGCTGGGACGGCTGTCGGAACGGCTGGCGCAGGTCAGCGAGCGCCGGCGTCCCCGCGCGGCGGACAAGGTTCGCAACCGACGCCTGGCCCGCGCCCTGCGCCGCATCGCCCTGATCGTGACCGCCGGCCTGGCCGTCTCCGCGCCCCTGGCCGCGGCGGCCGCCAGCCCCGACGCGCCGCCCGCGCCGCTGTTCTACGTCACGCCGTCGGTCGGGAACCCGGTGCTCAATCCGGTCACCGGCCAGAACGAGGAAGTGGTCGAGATCATCAGCCCGGCCGTCGTCCGCACCGACCAGGGCAACTTCATCCTGCTGGCCACGACCGTCGGCGACACCTTCACCGATCCCGAGACCGGAGAGACCTACGAGGTCATCGACGTCACCCTGAACGGCCAGGGCCAGCCGGTCACCGTCACGGTGCAGGACAGCGGCGGGGCGCCCTTTATCCTCGGCGTGGTCACCGACAAGTCCGGCGAGATCGACGGGGTGGAGCCTGACCCGGACGGCTCGGGAGGCTCCGGCTTCGGCGACTTTACCTTCCCGGTCGCCGGCGGCGACGTGAACAACTTCAGCCGCGCCCGCCGCGGCGGCAACGGCGGGGACGGCAAGGACGGGGGCGGGGTCAAGGTCTGCGTGCCCCTGCTGGGCTGCGCCACGGTCGGCAAGTCGCCCAGCGCCGGCGGACACGGCGGCGACGGGCCGAACGTCAACGAGGTCGTCGACGACAGCTGGGGTGACATCGAGACCGTCTCGGACAAACTCCCGGGCATCGTCGTCACCAGCGTGGGCGGCAACGGCGGCGACGGCGGCGACGGCTGGGGCGTGAACATCCCCGGGGCGCGCGGCGGCCGGGCGGGCGCCGGGGGTTCGGTGACCCTCGACGCCTCGGTCACGATCACCACCTCGGGCGAGGAGTCGTACGGCATCTTCGCCCAGAGCCGCAGCGGCCGCGGCGGCGACGGCGGCTCGGGCTACATCGCCTCGGGTGGGGGCGGCGGGGGCACGCCCGGCCAAGGCGGTTCGGTGCACGTCATCCATTCCGGCCGCATCTCGACCAGCGGCGACGGCGCCGTCGGCATCCTGGCTCAGAGCCTCGGCGGGTCGGCCGGGGGCGGCGGCGACAGCTACGGCGTCGTCGGCTACGGCGGCAGCGGCAGCGTGGGAGGCAACGGCGGCGACGTCCTGGTCGACCACAGCGGCCTGATCCACACCTCGGGCGAGTCCGCCCACGGCATCGAGGCCCAGTCGCAGGGCGGCTCGGGCGGCAATGCGGGCCATTCGGGGGGCATCGTCACCTTCGGCGACCAGGGCGACGCGGGCGGCGACGGCGGTTCGGCCGCGATCATCGCCCGCGCCGGC
>JAEZIH010000245.1 GCA_023416055.1 Pseudomonadota bacterium
CCAAGCTGCGTGGGGGAGCCTGCATGGGACGCTTCGACACCTTCAAGAACCACAAGCTGCAGTCGATCGACGATCTGCACCTGTTTACGAGGACGGGCACGGTTCACGGCGCCAGGACCTGGTCGGAGAGCTACACCTCGGGCGGCAGCACCACTTCGAACGGGCCCGTCAGCGTATCGACCACGGTCAGAGAGCGTCAGCGGTACTTCGTGCGCATGGCCGGAGGTTCGGAAACCGAGGTCAACTATACGGGCGTCTCGGTCCGCGACGGCCACGTCGTGACCCTGGTCTATTGCGGCCAGAAGAACCCGGAAAGCAACATGGGCTGGATCGCCGCGGTCTATAACCACGGGACCGGTCGGAAGTCCTTTGACGAGAGCACCATCGGGCCCCTGTGCCGCGTGCCCACGACTGGTGTGCTCTTCATGAAGCTGGCCGCCGGCGCTGTCGCGGCGATCGTGCTGACCTTCATCGGCCTCCCTTGGACGCTGGCCTGGCTGCTGGGCCTCGGCGCCGGCGGCTTCTGGTTCTACAGGAACCGCTCGCGGGCCAACGCCCTCGCGGCGCAGGTCCGCGAGGCCATCAACGCCGCGATCGAGACGTCGAAAGCCGAGGCGGTGGCCCTGTCAAAGCCCGATGAAGCACCGGAATCGGAGGAAGCGGCGGCGGTTCCCGCCTGAGGTCTCGTCCGGCTGGTCGCTGACGGCGGCCTTGACTTGCGGGGGGCTTGGCGCGACCTAGCCGCTCCCCAAGCAAGGTCCCCGTCCGCTCATGTCCGTCAAGGTCCGCTTCGCCCCGTCGCCGACGGGGAAACTGCACGTCGGCAACGTGCGCACCGCCCTGGTCAACTGGATGTTCGCCAAGGGGCAGGGGGGCGCCTTCGTCCTGCGCATCGACGATACCGACCTGGCCCGCTCTACGGCGGAGTTCGAACAGGGCATCGAGGAAGACCTCACCTGGCTGGGTCTCGTCTGGGACGAACGCTACAACCAGTCGAAGCGGTTCGACCGCTATGAGGAGGCCGCCGGGCGGCTGAAGGCGTCGGGCCGGCTCTACGCCTGCTATGAGACCGCCGAAGAGCTGGACCGTCGGCGCAAGGTGCAGCTGTCGCGCGGCCTGCCGCCGATCTACGACCGCGCCGCCCTCAACCTGACCGAGGCCGAGAAGGCCGCCTACGAGGCCGAGGGCCGCCGGCCCCACTGGCGTTTCAAGCTCAACGGCCAGCGCGTCGCCTGGGAAGACCTCGCGCGGGGCCACGCCGAGGTCGACACCGCCTCGATGTCCGACCCCGTGCTGATCCGCGAGGACGGCCTGTTCCTCTACACCCTGCCGTCGGTCGTCGACGACATCGACATGGGCATCACCCATGTGATCCGCGGCGAGGATCACGTCACCAACACCGGGGCCCAGATCGAGATCTTCGAGGCTCTCGGCGGCCCGGTCCCGGACTTCGCCCACATGCCCCTGCTGGTCGGAGCCGACGGGCAGGCCCTGTCCAAGCGGCTGGGCTCGCTGTCGATCTCCGAGATGCGCGACAAGGGCTACGAGCCGATCGCGGTCACCAGCCACCTCGGACGCATCGGGACATCGGACCCGCTGGAGGTCGCGCCGTCGGTCGAGGAGCTGGGCAAGAGCTTCGCCTTCTCCAAGATGGGCCGCTCGCCGGCCCGTTACGACACCGCCGACCTCGACCGCCTGAACGCCCAGGCGCTGCACGCCATGGACTACGCCGCGGCCCGCCCGCGACTGCAGGCGCTCGGCGTGGAAATGGACGAAACGATCTGGAACACTCTGCGGCCCAACCTGCAAAAGCTCTCCGACGTCGTTGATCTGCAAAGGATCATCAGCGGATCGGTGACCCCCGTGATCGAAGACCCGGCGTTCGCGGCCGCGGCCCTTGATGTCCTCCCCGAGGTCATCGATGGCGACGCCTGGTCAGCCTGGACCCAGGCCGTCAAGGAGCGCACCGGGGCCAAGGGCAAGGGGCTGTTCATGCCGCTGCGGCTGATCCTGACCGGTCAGGCGCACGGTCCTGACATGGCCAGCCTCGTCCCCCTCATCGGTCGCGAGCGAATGGCCCGGCGACTCTCGGGCGAGACCGCCTGAGGCTGAGGCCACGAAAAAGGGCCGCTCCCGGACGGGGGCGGCCCTTTCGATATCGCGGATTGGCGCGCCGGTCAGGCGTTGCAGGCGGCGATCTGGTCGGCGCTCAGGGAGACGCCCTTGTAGGTGAAGGCGGTCACCTGGCCGAAGCGGGCCACGACCCGGCGGCAGGCGCGGGTGGCCGGCTGGTTGGCGCCGCCGCTGGCGGTGCAGGTGGCGCCTTCGCAGCGCCAGGCGGCGCCGTCGATGATGGTGCGCTCGGCCGGGGCCTTGGAGGCGTCGGCGAGAGTGGCGCTGGACACGGGAGCATCGGCGAAGGCCGGGGCGGCGACGAGCACGGCCGCGGCGACAAGCAGAGCACGCATGGGGAGGGTCTCCGAAGATGGGCAGGGGCGTTGATCCGCCCGGCGACGTCAGCAGCCCGTCCGGGGAGGGACGACTTGACTGACCAGTGATTACTTATCGCCGATCATGTTGCAAGTGGGGCATGTCGTCCGCGCGCTGGATCAGCTCGATCGCCTCGTCGACAGTGTTGCACACGGTCCACGCCTGCCGGAACGAGGGCGGGGTCAGGCCTTCATCGATGCCATGCTCCATCGTGGCCACAAGAGTGTCCCAGAAGCCGTTGATGTTCAGGAAGATCACCGGCTTTCCATGCAGATCCAGCCGCTTCCAGGACAGCACCTCGATGGCCTCCTCGAGGGTGCCGATGCCGCCTGGCGCGACCACGAAGGCGTCGGACTGGTCGTACATGATCGTCTTGCGCTCGTGCATCGACTGCACGACCAGGGTCTCGACCTCGTCGAACAGGCGTTCGCGGCTGCGCAGGAAGCCCGGCATGACGCCCAGCACCCGCCCGCCCGCCTCGTGCGCGGCCCGGGCCGAGGCGCCCATCAGTCCGACGCCGCCGCCGCCATAAACGAGGCGCCAGCCCGCCCTGGCCGTCGCCTCGCCGAACTCCCGCGCCACGGCCAGGTATTCGGGCCGGACGGTTTCCGACGAGCCGCAGAACAGGCAAACGGACTTTCCGTCGAAGGGCTGGATGGTGAGGGACGACGACATGGGGCCTCTTGAAGTCAGGGAAAGACAGCCAGCCGCGGGCCGGGCTATCTGGGGCGACACTCCTAACGGTCGGAGAGCCGGTATGAAACGGGCGATGTTGATCCTGGGCGCCGTCGCGCTGGCGGCCTGCAGTCCGAATCCGCCGCAACGCGCGGCGGGCGAGGCCGAGACGACACGCGAGTGGGTCCGCCCGCCGGCGGTCGAGGCGGTCGAACGCGCCGGCTCGACGCTGAAGGTGTCCGGCGTCGCCGACCCCGAAGGCCGCGTCGTGCTGCGTGGTGACGACGGAGCGGCCTTTGCGGCCACCGCCGATTCGCACGGCCGGTTCGAAGTCCAGGTCCCGGCGGCCGCGACGCATCGTCTGCTCCGCCCTGAAGCCCAGGTGGGCCAGGACGCCGCGCCGTCTCCGGACCTGCTGCTGATTCTCGCCGACCAGGGGCCGGTCGCCGTGCTCCGTTCCGGCGGGGCGACGCGGCGGCTGGATCCCGCGCCAGCGCTGGGGGCCATCGACGGCGACGGCCGCATGCGCCTGGCCTCTGGCCGCGTAGCCGCCGGCACGGCCGTGGTCGAGGTGCAGAGCGGGCCTGAGACCATACACGTCACCCCGGACGGAGCCGGCCGCTGGAGCGTCATCCTGCCGGCCCGGGGCGGGCCGGATCCCATCCGCGTCGACGGGCGGGAGTTCGTCTGGCCTGGCGAGGCGGCGGGGGCGGGGTCCTTGACGGTCGAGCAGATGGAAGGCGGCTGGCGGATCGGGTGGAGCGGCGCCGGGGGCGCGCGTCAGACCACCTGGCTGCCCGTCCGCACGGTCCCGGGACGCGGTTTATGATCCATTAACCAATTCAGTCGATCGAGGGGGCGTCTTCTTCTTCGAGGACACCCACCATCACCGAACCTCTCAAGCCCGGCGCCCGCGTCGGGCTTTTTTCTTCGCGATGTCGGGGGAGGGGGAGGAGAGTGGCTCCGCGGGTAGGATTCGAACCTACGACCAGCCGATTAACAGTCGGCTGCTCTACCACTGAGCTACCGCGGAACACTTCCTCTCGGGAAGGCGGGCGCTATAGCAG
>JAEZIH010000173.1 GCA_023416055.1 Pseudomonadota bacterium
CGACGTAGATCACCACCGCCATATTGGCCACCGGGCTGGTGATGCGGAACACCGCCACCGCCAGCGGCAGCACCAGGCCGGCGGTGCGGGTCGAGACGCCCATAGCCGTGCGCGCCTGCTCGACCATGGCCGGCAGGCTGGCCAGCGACGACTGGGTCGAGAAGGCCACCACCTGGGCCGGAATGGCGCCGCGGGCGAAGCGGGCGAGCCCGATCCGACCCCACGGCACGGCCACGGCGTAGATGAGCAGGATCAGACCCACCTGGGCCAGCACCACCAGAGCGACGTAGTGGCCCAGCATGCCCAGCGCCCCGAGGCCGGCGTTCAGCCCCACCCCCATCGACAGGGCGAACACCCCGATCGGCGCCGCCAGCAGCACCCAGTGGACGATCACGATCATGGTCTCCGAGATCGACTCGAAGAATTCGACCAGCGGCACGCGTCTGGCCGGACCCAGCCGGGTGACGGCGAAGCCGAAGGCCACCGCGAACACTACGATCCCGAGGATGGCGTCCTCGGCCGCGGCGCGGATCGGGTTGGCGGGCGCCAGGCCTGCCAGGAAACCCGGCAGGCCCGCCCCGCCGGCGCTCTCGCGCACCACCGAGGCGTCGGGCGCTCCGGCCAGCAGTACCCGCCCGCCGGCCGGATCGATCGGCCACAGCAGGTGCAGGGCCTCCGATGCGAATATGGCGTAGATCGTCGCCCCCAGCAGCAGGACGGCGCACACCATCAGCGCCTTCAGCGCCAGCCGCCCGGTCGCCGCGGCGTCGGCGATGGAGGCCACGCCGGTGACCAGCAGGCTGAACACCAGCGGGATGATCGTCATCTTCAGGGCGTTCAGCCACAGCGTGCCGATCGAGCCGATCAGGTCGGCCGTCCCGACGCCGCCGGGCAGGCCCCAGGCCTGGGCCGCAGCCCCCGCGAACAGCCCCGCCAGCAGGGCGACCAGCACCCACAGGCTCAGCGATCGAAGGGTGCGGCGAAGTCGGGAGGCGGCCATCTGGCGAAGCTAGGGACGCGCCGTGGGTTTGACCATAGGTCCCGTGCGGCGGCGTGAACGATCCTTAACTCGACCCCGGCGCCTGACGTACGCAAGCTGGGCCCTAGCACACGAACGGGGGCTTCCAATGCCGCGCATGCGCACCGGGATCGGCTTCTATCTGCTGGTGTTCGTCGCCGGCTTCGTCACCTTCACCCTGCACGAGGGCGGGCACTGGGCCGTCGCCGAGCTGCTGGGTCACGACGGCTTCTTCAGCCTGAACCGGGCCGGCGCGCGCGAGGCGCCCGGCGCGGACCACATGGCGCTGATCACCGCCGCCGGCCCGGCGGTCACCATCCTGCAGGGCCTGATCGCCTTCGCCCTGGTGCAGGCCCGGCGCAGCGCCCTGGCCTGGATCTTCCTTTTCTGGGCGGCCTTCATGCGGCTGATGGCGACCGTGATCAGCCTGTGGAATCCCAACGACGAGGCGCGCCTCAGCGAGCATTTCGGCCTCGGCGGCTGGACTTTGCCGATCGTCGTGACCGTGGCGCTGCTGGCGCTGTTCGCCGTCGGCAGCCGGCGCGTGCGGGTCCGCTGGACGACGCTGGGCCTGACCTGGCTGGTCGCGTCGGCCGCCATTTCAGCAATCGTGTTCAGCGGGCTTTAGCGCCCTCGATGGCGGCGGCCGCGGCATCGGCCGCCCGCTCCATCGCCGCCTCGTCCAGCCCGTCCACCGTCACCGTGGCGAAGCAGGCGCGCCCCTGGCCCTGCCGTCGATAGGCCGGGTCGTAGTGGCCCACGATCAGCTCCGTCGCCAGCGCCAGCCGCTCTCCCGCCGCCGCCAGGGCCCGCCACCGCGACACCGTCTCCTTCGAGATATGCCGCGGCAGTCGTGTCAGCGCCTCGTCGATGGCGGCTGCGTCGAGCCCCGCGTAATCGCGCACGGACCGGGCGGCGCGCACCTCGACCGGCGACTCCAGCCGCACGGCCGGTGCGGCGGTCATCGCCGCCCACAGCGACGGCGGAATCTGCCGCGCGCCGATCCTCGAACTCTCCGCCTCGACCGCCACGGGCCGCTCCGGGTCCAGCCGCGACAGGGCGTCGTACACCCGCGACTCCAACATCTTCTGCGACGGCTGCCCGCCGGGCCGGGCCCCGAACAGCGAGCCGCGATGGCCAGCCAGCGCCTCCAGGTCCAGGGTCTGCACCCCCCGCCCGGCCAGCGCCGCCAGCAGGACCGTCTTGCCCGCCCCCGTCGGCCCGTCGATCAGCACCAGGCGGTGCGCCAGCGGCCGGTCGTGCAGGGCCGCCGTGACCTGCCGCCGCCACGTCTGGTAGCCGCCCTCCAGCACCGTCACCGGCCAGCCGACCTGGTCCATCACCGTGACCATGGCCCCCGACCGCTGCCCCCCGCGCCAGCAATAGACCAGCGGCCGGAACGAACCGTCCCGGCCGCCCAGCGCCCCCTCCAGATGGCCGGCGATGTTGCGCGCGACCATGGCCGCGCCGGTGCGGCGGGCGAGGAATTTCGACCCCTGCACGTATTCGGTCCCGACCGCCGCCCGTTGCGCGTCGTCCAGCACCGGCAGGTTGATCGCCCCCGGCACATGATCGACCGCGAACTCCGAGGGGCTGCGCACGTCGATGATGGCGTCGAAGCCGTCGCGGGCGGCGGGCGACAGGTCCGTGCTGCGGCGGATCATCCGACGACGCGCACCCGCGGCGGCCCCTCGACCACCCGGCCGACGACGTGGAAGCCGGCGCCGTTCACCCGCGCCAGGGCGGCGACGGCCTCGACCTCCGCCTCCGCCACGGCGATCAGCAGGCCGCCCGAGGTCTGCGGGTCGGTCAGCAGGTCGCGCCGCCACGGCTCCAGTCCCTCGGGCAGGTCGATCTCATGGCCGTAGCTGGCCCAGTTGCGCGTCGAGGCCCCGGTGCGCACCCCGTCCTCCAGCAGCTCCTGCACGCCCATGAGCGTCGGCGGCCGCGACCCGATCTCCACCGTCGCTCCCGCACCGCGGGCCATCTCCAGCGCGTGGCCCAGCAGGCCGAAGCCGGTCACGTCGGTGACCGCATGCACCTCCGGCCTTCCCGCCAGCTTCGCCCCGAGACTGTTCAGCCGCGTCGTCGAATCCTTCAGGGTCCGGTATCCGTCCTTGCTCAGCCGCTCCTGTTTGAAGGCCGCGCTCAGCACCCCGACGCCCAGCGGCTTGGTCAGGGCCAGCACGTCGCCCGGCCTTGCGCCGCGGTTGGTCAGCACGTGATCGGGATGGACCAGGCCAAGGGCCACCAGACCGTAGATCGGCTCGACGCTGTCGATGGAATGGCCGCCCGCGACCGGCACGCCCGCCGCGGCGCAGGCCGTGGCCCCGCCCTGCAGGATGCGGCCGATGGTCCGCGGCGACAGCACGTTCACCGGCATGCCGACAATGGCCAGGGCCATGATCGGCGTCCCGCCCATGGCGTAGACGTCGGACAGGGCGTTGGTCGCGGCGATCTGGCCGAAGTGGAACGGGTCGTCGACCACCGGCATGAAGAAGTCGGTGGTGGCGATCAGGGCCTGCTGGTCGTTCAGCCGCCAGACCGCCGCGTCGTCCGAGGTCTCGGTCCCGACCAGCAGCTCGGCGAAGGACGCCGCCGGCGGCATCCGGGTCAGGATGTCCTGCAGCACGGCGGGCGCGATCTTGCAGCCGCAGCCGCCGCCGTGGGCGAGGGAGGTCAGGCGAGGTTCGTCGGCGTCGCTCATGGCCAAGGTCTGGGCGAAACCGGGCGTGAACTCAATGGGCCGAACGGCCCCGGCGTGCGCCGCGCTCATTCCCAAACTTCACAGTTGGCCGCGATCGGCTATCGTCCCCCTCCCGCCAGCCGGAAGCGCCCCATGATCATCGTCCACCACCTCAACGACTCCCGCTCCCAGCGCGTCCTGTGGCTGCTTGAGGAGCTCGGACTGGCCTATGAGGTGAAGCGCTACCAGCGCGATCCGCAGACCATGCTGGCCCCCGCAGAGCTGAAAGCGGTGCATCCGCTGGGCAAGTCGCCGGTGCTCGAGGACGGCGCCGTGCGCGTGGCCGAAACCGGGGCCATCGTCGAATACCTGCTGGACACCCACGGCGGCTCGGCCCTGCGCCCGGCGCGGGGCACGGAGGACGGCCGTCGCTTCACCTACTGGCTCCACTACGCCGAGGGCTCGGCCATGACGCCCCTGCTGCTCAAGCTGATCTTCAGCCAGATTCCGCAGCGGGTTCCCTTCCTGATCCGTCCGGTGGCCAAGGCCATCTCGCGGGCCATGACCGCCCGCATGATCGACCCCCAGCTGACTGCCCACACCGCCCTGTGGGAGGCCGAACTGGCCCGTTCCGACTGGTTCGCGGGCGACGCCTTCTCGGCCGCCGACGTCATGATGAGCTTCCCCGTCGAGGCGGCGGCGTCGCGGGTCGGCTTCGGCGCCGACAAGCCGCGGCTGAAAGCCTGGCTGGAACGCATTCACGCCCGCCCAGCCTGGCAGCGCGCGCTGGAGCGCGGCGGGCCCTACAGCTACGCCTGAGCCCCGGCGGCGCCGAAGCCACACCCGCCCGCCGCCGGCTGGCTGAGCCGCAACCCCTGCGCGTCCAGTCCGTTAACGCGGCATGCGCCTGAAAACCGTCCAAGCCGTCGCCGCCCTCGCGGCCGCCGTCGCCTTCATCCTGGCCTTCATGGCGGCCGGCGTGCTGCTCCTGTCCGCCCTGTTCATGGCCATGGGCCTGGCCGCCGTGGCCTGGCTGGCGTGGAGCCTGATCCGTCAGGTCCGCGGCCGCGACCGCCGCCGCGCCGCCTCGCGCTCCGTCTGAGCGCGAAATCACGGGGCCTTGAACCTTGGCCCCGGGCGTCCTACCCTCTCCTGCCGGTCGCGTGCGCCCAGCGATCTCTGTGCCGAGTCAGTCTTCATTCGGGCTAACCAAGAAACTCACGACATATGGAAAAAGTGCCGATGACGGCCGAGGGCTATCGCGCCCTCGACGATCAGTTGAAGCAATTGAAGTCGGTCGAGAGGCCGAACGTGATCGCGGCCATTTCCGAGGCGCGCGAGCACGGCGACCTGTCCGAAAACGCGGAATATCACGCGGCCAAGGAGCGTCAGGGCTGGATCGAGGGCCAGATCGCCGAGATCGAGGACAAGATCAGCCGCGCCCAGGTCATCGACGTGTCGAAACTGAGCGGCGACCAGGTGAAATTCGGCGCCACCGTCACCGTCGTGGACGAGGACACCGAGGAAGAGGGCACCTACCAGATCGTCGGCGAGCACGAGGCCGACGTGAAGGCGGGCAAGATCTCCATCGCCTCGCCGATCGCCCGGGCCCTGATCTCCAAGGAGGTCGGCGACGTGGTCGAGGTCAACACGCCCGGCGGCGTGAAGGCCTACGAGATCCTCAAGGTCGAGTGGAAATAGGCCGGTGACCGCGCCGTCCGAAACGCGCCCGCCTCTGGTGTCGCACGTTTCGGTCGGCGTCACCGACCTGCACCGCGCCGGCGTCTTCTACGACGCCGTTCTGGCCGTCGTCGGCGCGCGCCGCCTCATCGAGCGCGGCGCCGGGATCGGCTACGGCCGCGCCTTCCCGGAATTCTGGCTCAACCTGCCGCGCGACGCCCGCTTCACCACCGTGGCCGGGCTGGGCGCCCACGTCTGCTTCAATGCCTCCGATCCTCCCGCCGTGGCCGCCTTCCATGAGGCGGGACTGGCGGCGGGCGGCTTCGACGACGGACCGCCCGGCCCTCGCCCCGAATACGCCCCGGGCTACTACGCCGCCTTCCTGCGCGACCCGGACGGCAACAAGGTCGAGGCCATGTGCTGGATCGCCCGCCCCGACCCGGCGTGACCGCGCCCCTGAACATCTGGGTCGTCTCCGACGGCCGCGCCGGCATCGAGAACCAGGCCCTCGGCCTGGCCGAGGCCGTGGCCCGGCTGACCCCCGCCGACATCTCCGTCAGGCGCATCCGCTGGCGCCGCGCCTTCGACCGCCTGCCCTCGGCGCTGAAGGCGCCATGGATGCTGGACCCGTCTTCCGATCCCGTCGCGCCCGCGCCGGGCGAGGCCTGGCCCGATCTTTGGATCGCCGCCGGCCGGGCCACCCTGCCCCTGTCGGTGCGGGTGAAGGCCCGCTCGGGCGGCCGCACCTTCGTGGTCCAGGTCCAGGATCCACGCTGGCGCACCGACGCCTACGACCTGATCGTCGCCCCCGCCCACGACCGGCTGAAGGGGCCCAACGTCCTGTCCATCACCGGCTCGCCCCACCGGGTCACGCCCGCCCGCCTGGCCGAGGGCGCCGCCGCCTTCGCCGACCGGCTGGAGGCCCTGCCCCGCCCTCGCCTCGCCGCCCTGATCGGCGGCCGCTCCATGGCCTTCGACCTGACCGAGGCCCACGCCGCCGGGCTGGCGGACCAGATCGCGGACGCCGTGACCGCGGCGGGCGGCTCGCTGATGCTGACCTTCTCGCGGCGCACCCCCGAGGCGGCGAAGCAGGCCGTGACCGCCCGCCTGGCGGACCTGCCGGGCATGATCTGGGATGGGACCGGCGCCAATCCCTACTTCGCCTTCCTGCATTTCGCCGACCACGTGCTGGTCACCGAGGACAGCGCCAACATGGCCGCCGAGGCCGCCTCGGCCGGCCAGCCGGTGCACATCCTGCCCATGGTCCCGCTCAAGCCCGCCGGCAAGTTCGCCCGGCTGCACGCCGACCTCCGCGCCCGCGGCGCGGCGCGGCCGTTCGACGGATCGCTCAAGGCGTGGCGCTACGATCCGCTGAACGAGACGGAGCGTGCGGCGCGGGCCGTGCTCGAGGCCCGCGCGGCGCGCAAGGCGCCCTAGCCTTCCAGCTGGTACGGCTGGAATTCGCAGCCGACGCTGCGGACCAGGGCATAGATCACCTCGGGATCCGTGGCGCCCGCCTCGGCGGCGAAGGCGACGCCGTCATACTCCGAGTAGAACTCCACCTCGTTGAAGCCGAGCACCCTCGGCAGGCCGTACTTGACGAACTCCCGGCCCTCGACGCGGACGGAGCCGCTGTCGCGGTACCAGCTCCGGCCCACCGCCTCGGTGGCGTTGAGATCGGCCGGCGGCGTCTCACGGCCCGCCGCTATCAGAACGCTCTCGGTCCCGTCCGTCTTGCCGGACATCGATCGCAGGGCGTGGGATCCCCGGAAGTAGACGCAGGCCTCCCTCTCGCGCAGTCCAGCGAACCGGGACGGGGCCGCGGTTGCGGGCGGGCCGCTCCCGCCGCCGCCGCCCGCAAGGCTGAGCCGGTAAGCCCCCGTCTCCCATGACCCGAGGCTGTTGGCGCGAATGCTGTAGACCCCATCCCGGGGCAGGGTGACGTCCACCCGGGAGTCAGTGCCGCCGGCGCCATCGTCGTCGGTGCGCAGCGGATCTCCCGCGCAATAGGCCCCGGGGTAGAGCCCCAGATAGGTGTCGAACTCGCTGGAGCGCATTTCGACGGACACCTGTTGACCCGCCCGGCCGGAGAAGGCGAAGCAGTCATAGAGGCTGTCGTCGCTGGCCGTCAGGTCGCCCGCGGACAACTCGCCGCGCACCGACTGGCCGAAGGAGATGGCGGCCCCTTCCCGCGCCACGGGGCCGGCGCCCAGTTCCACGACCGTGAGGGTGTACGGCCCGGTTTCATCCGCCAAAAGGCTGTTGGCGCGAACCGACCAGACGCGGCCGTCGCCGGTAAAGTCTATCCGTGAGTCCGTTCCGCCGGCGCTGTCGTCGTCCGATTGGCTGTCGCTCCAGACGCAGTTGCTCCCGGCGCCGAGGGCCATATAGGCGTCGAACACCTCGGAGTGCATCTCCACCCGGTACCGCCGTCCCGCCTCGGTTCGGAGCACGTGGCAGTCGTAGAAGCTGCCGTCATCCAGCCGGGCGTCCGACCTCGACAGGTCTCCCCGCAGAACACCCTCGGGCGTCAGAGCCGACTGCGCCTGCGCCGACCCGGCCAGGAGCGCCGCCGCGGCGAACACGCCAAGCTGCACTTTTTTCATCGTCTCACCCCTCGACCCAGGCCGTCGAAGGGACGGGAAAGACAACGTTACGTCAAGCCGCCGCTGCGAGGCGCGATGGAAGGGTCAGTCCTCCCCGCCCCCGGAGGGGCCCTGGTCGCCGTCGCGATCGTCGGAGGACGCCGGGCCGTCACCGGGCTTCTTCCCGCGCCGTTTGCTCTCGTCCATGGCCAGGCCGAGGGCGACGCCGATGGCGACGCCCGCGCCCATGCCGACCGCGATGTTGTCCATGGCCACGCCGATGCCGGCCCCGATGGCGAGGCCCAGCGCAATGCCGAAGCCCAGGTGGCTGCTGCGGCTTTCCATTTCTGACTCCCGGTTGCCGGACTTTCTCCCGCCAGACTACCATCCGCCCATGATGATCGCAGCCCTCGCTTTCGCCGCCGCACTCGGCGCGCAGCAGCAGCCCGCCGGCGCGGCCCCTCTCCTCACCCTCGGACAGTCGGTGCGCGGCGAACTGGCCCCTACGGATCCGACCGGAGACGCCGGCGCCCATTTCGACTGCTACAGCTTCAGGGGCTCGGCGAGGCAGGCCCTGACGGTTCGGCTCCAGTCCTCGGCCTTCTCCCCCGTACTGTACCTGCGTCGGGGACCCACCTGCGACGGCAACTTCCTGTACGTGGCCCGGCCCACCGGCGACGAAGCCCTGGTGAACACCGACCTGAACTACGACGAGCTCTATTCCCTGACCGTGCGGAGCGTGAACGCCGGCGAGACCGGGGCCTACACCCTCACCCTCGGGAACCCTCCGCCCGCCATCCGGCGACCGCCGGCCGGGCAACAGCCCGCCCGTCAGCCGGAGCGCATCCGCGAAGGCTGCGGCTATACGCCGGGGACCAACCGCCTGTCTCCCATCGAGATCGGCGTGTTCGACGAGGACAACCTGCCATTCGTGGATCACCTTGGCCGGGCTGTCCGGGTGAACGGCCAGTGGATCCATCCGGCCGGGAGCCCCTATGCCGATGGCCGGTCCCGATCCTGGTTTATCAACAACGAGCCGATCACCGTCCGCGGACGCGACTATGTGAAGTACGGTCTGCCGCGCGTTCTCGGGCTGAACGAGGCGGGGTGGTTCGCCGAACTCGACGGCCTGGCCGTGGTCGCCGAGAGCGGCTTGGCCGATCCGGAGGTGGTCTATGTGTTGATCGATCCGGCCGACTGCGCCTTCCAGCCCTATCAACCGAAGGCGTGACACCTCCCCTTTGTCGGAATCAGCGCCTAGATAGGCGCATGAGCACTCCCCGCACCGTCCGCGTCGCCATCATCGGGTCCGGCCCCGCCGGCTGGACCGCCGCCATCTACGCCGCCCGGGCGCTGCTGAACCCGGTGGTCATCGCCGGCCTCCAGCCCGGCGGCCAGCTGACCATCACCACCGACGTGGAGAACTATCCCGGCTTCGCCGACGTCATCCAGGGTCCCTGGCTGATGGAGCAGATGCAGAAGCAGGCCGAGCACGTCGGGACCGAGGTGATCCACGACATCGTGGTCAAGGCCGACCTGTCGCAGCGCCCGTTCCGCCTGACGCTGGACTCGGGAACCGAGCTGCTCGCCGAGACGGTGATCATCTCCACCGGCGCCCAGGCCAAGTGGCTGGGGCTGGAGAGCGAGGCCAAGTACCAGGGCTTCGGCGTCTCCGCCTGCGCCACCTGCGACGGCTTCTTCTACCGCGGCAAGGAAGTCATCGTGGTCGGCGGCGGCAACACCGCCGTCGAGGAGGCGCTGTTCCTCACCAACTTCGCCTCAAAGGTCACCGTCGTGCACCGCCGCGACGAGTTCCGCGCCGAGCGCATCCTGCAGGACCGCCTGTTCGCCAATCCCAAGGTCGAGGTGATCTGGGACTCGGCCATCGACGAGATCCTCGGCGAGACCAGCGACCTCGGCGCCGTCAACGTCACCGGCGCCCGCCTGAAGAACGTCAAGACCGGCGAGACCCGCGACGTCGCCGCCGACGGCGTCTTCATCGCCATCGGCCACGCGCCCTCGTCCGAACTGTTCAAGGGGCAGCTGGAGATGAACGCCGGCGGCTATCTGAAGGTGAAGCCCGGCACGGCGGCGACGGAGATCGAGGGCGTCTGGGCCGCCGGCGACGTCACGGACGACGTCTACCGCCAGGCCGTCACCGCCGCCGGCATGGGCTGCATGGCGGCGCTGGAGGCGGTGCGCTTCCTCGCCGAGCAGGACCACAAGGCCGAAGGCCATCCGATCGCGCACAAGGAAGCGGAGAAGATCGGAGCCTGGTGAGGTTCTAGGTTCTAGGGGCCAGGTTCTAGGGACGCGGACCTGCCTGGCATGCACAGCCCACCTAGAACCTAGAACCTAGAACCTAGAACCTACCCCCTACCCAAACAGCTGCAGTTCCGGCGGCGCGTACTGCACCGGCTGGCCCTTGCGACGCCGCAGGGCGTAGTCGACCGCCGTCTGGACGGCGCGCTCGTCGGTCGGCTTGGACAGCACCCCGATCGTCCCCGCCACGCCCTGGCGCACCATGCCGGGATTGGCCGTCATGAACAGCACCGTGACGCCCATCTCCTGACCCAGTTCGCGGCCGAGGGCCACGCCGGTGGGCCCGTCCGACAGGTGGATGTCCACCAGCGCCAGATCCACCTCCGTCTCGCGCACCACCTGACGCGCCGTGGATGCATCTGCGGCGGTGGCCACGACCTCGTGGCCGAGGTCCTCGAGGACGAACCGAAGCTCCATCGCCACCAGGGCCTCGTCTTCGATGATCAGGATGCGGGCGGTCATGGGAGGGGTCGTCTGAACTCGGGGCAGTTCGGGAAAGCGTCGGGCGATGAGTCGGGTTCCGTCATGCGACGTTTTGTGCGGCGCGGCGCCGGGACAGGGCGGTGGCGGGCAGATCGGCGATCACCTGCAGCCCCTCGGGCCGCCAGTGACGCTGCAGACGCCCGCCCAGCTGACCCTCGACCGACAGCTCGGCCAGCGACGAACCGAAGCCGGAGCGTTCCGGCGGACCCGACACCGGCGGCCCCCCGGTCTCGGCCCAGGTCAGCACGAAGCGGTCGCCATCGCGTCTCGTGTCGAGTGCGACCCGGCCGTCCTCGCGCGACAGGGCGCCGTATTTGGCGGCGTTGGTGGCCAGCTCGTGGAACAGCAGGGCCACCGAGGTGGCGGCCTGAT
>JAEZIH010000257.1 GCA_023416055.1 Pseudomonadota bacterium
GTGCTGTTCTACGAGAACACCGACGGCGGCCACGCGGCCGGCGCCAACCTGCGCGAGACGGCCCGGCGGCTGGCGCTGGAGTACACCTATCTGACCCGGCGGCTGATGGACGATCAGCCGGCGGCCGGGGCTGCGGAGTAAAGAGCATGCGTCACCTGATCCTCTCGGCCGCCATTCCGGCCCTGCTGCTGGCGGCTGCGCCGGCCGTCGCCCAGCACGTGGGGCACGCCCCCGCCGGGGCCGCGGCGACCAATCCGCCGCCGCACTTCCCGGCCGATCTGACCCCGGCCGGGGTGCGCGCCGCGGACGATCATCTGGCCCTGGAGGAGGTCGAGGGCGCCGAGGCCATGGCGTTCGTGGCCGAGTCGAACCGCAAGGCGCTGGCCGCGCTGGAAGGCGACCGCCGCTACGAGACCTTCCGCCGTCAGGCCGAGGCGATCCTGACGGCGACGGACCGCATCCCGAGCCCCAGCTTCCTCGGCGACGGCGTCGGCAATTTCTGGCAGGACGCGGCCAATCCCAAGGGCGTGTGGCGGCGCACGACGCTGGACTCCTATCGCTCGGACGACACCCGCTGGGAGACGCTGATCGACGTCGACGCCCTGGCCAGGGATGAAGGCCGGGACTGGGTGTGGAAGGGCGCCAACTGCCTGCCGCCGGACGAGACCCGCTGCCTGATCTCGCTGTCTGACGGCGGCAAGGACGCGGTGACGGTGCGCGAGTTCGACACCATCACGAAGAGCTTCGTGGACGGGGGCTTCGTCATCCCCGAGGGCAAGCACCGCATCAGCTGGCTCGACCGCGACACCCTGCTGATCGCTACCGACTTCGGCCCCGGCACCCTGACGGAGTCAGGTTATCCTTACATCGTGAAGGCCCTGAAGCGCGGTCAGGACCTGGCGCAGGCCGCCGAGGTCTACCGCGGCGAGCAGGGCGACGGCGGCTACGGCGTGAGCCCGAGCGTCTACCGGGACAAGGACGGACGGATCGAGGCGGTGCTGTTCCACCGTCCGCTCGATACCTTCCGCGCCGAGACCTGGCGCTGGGTCGACGGCCGGGCCGTGAAGCTGAACCTGCCCGAGCGGGTCGGCGTCAGCGGGACCATGGGCGACAGGCTCATCTTCAGCCTCGACGAAGCCTGGGCGGGGCTGCCGGCCGGCGCCCTGGTGTCGGCCGACCTCGACGGGCTGGCCGGGGCCGACCCGGCTGCGGCGGATCCGGTGGTCGTGTTCACGCCGGGCGAGCGGCAGTCGCTCGACAGCGTCCGGGTTATGTCCGACAGCATCCTGGCGGTGGTGTCCGACAATGTGGTGGGCACGCTGAAGCGGTTTGATCCGGCAGGCGAGGGCTGGCGGTCGGTCGAGCTGACGGTCCCGGCGAACAGCGCCGTCGGCCTGGGCGACAGCTCCAAGGCGCGGGGCGAGGTGTTCGTCTCGACCCAAGGCTTCCTGACTCCGCCGACCCTGGGCCTTGCGGACGTCGACGCGGGCGCCATGACCGGGCTGCGATCGGCCCCGGCCAAGTTCGACGCCTCGACCCACGTGGTCGAACAGTTCGAGGCCACCTCGTCGGACGGGACGAAGATCCCCTATTTCGTGACCCGGCCGCGCGATCTGGCCATGGACGGATCGGCGCCGACCATCCTGTTCGGCTACGGCGGTTTCCAGGTGTCGTTCCCGCCCGCCTACAAGCCCGAGATGGGCAAGCTGTGGCTCGAGAACGGCGGCGTCTTCGTCCAGGCCAATATCCGCGGCGGCGGCGAGTTCGGGCCCGAGTGGCACCAGAGCGTGCTGAAGGAGAACCGGCAGCTGGCATTCGACGACTTCGCGGCGGTGGCGGCGGACCTGCACGCCCGCGGCATCACCTCGCCGCGGCGTACCGGCATCTACGGCCGCTCGAACGGCGGGGTGCTGACCTCGGTGACGGTCACCCAGCATCCGGAGCTGATCAACGCGGCGGTGATCGAGAGCCCGCTGATCGACATGCTGCGCTATCACGAGCTGCCCGCCGGCGCCTCGTGGATCGGCGAATACGGCGACCCGCGCATCCCCGAAGAGGCGGTCTTCATCGCCCGCTATTCGGCCTATCAGCAGCTGCGGCCAGACGCGGACTATCCGCGCGTCTACATCACCACCAACACGCGCGACGACCGGGTGCACCCCGGCCACGCCCGCAAGTTCGCGGCGCGGCTGGGCGAGATGGGCCACGACCACCTCTACTATGAGGAAACCGCCGGCGGTCACTCCAACGACGCCGACCCCATCGCCAACGCCCGGCGCTGGGCCCGGCACTACGTCTATCTGGCGCAGCAGCTGATGGACTGAGGCGGCTGAGCCCTCTCCCGGCGGGAGAGGGCCTGGGCCTCCGGGAGCAAAGCGATCGGCAAGGCGAAGGGGTGAGGGGCTGGCGGGCGGGCGTCAGCCCCTCACCCTTTCGCGCAAGGACGCTCGCGAGGCTCGCGTGCGCTCAAGCCCTCTCCCGCCGGGAGAGGGGTCGAACTACGGCGCCCGGTCGGGCTCGGCGGGGGCGAGGGGGTCGACCGGCTTGTCGGTCGAGGTCAGGTTGCGCAGGATCAGCGGCACCTGCGACAGGCCGAACACCGACGAGGCGATCCACAGCACGCCGCGGAAGCTGACCCAGACGTCGGCCGGGTCGACGTCGCCGCGACCCAGTCGTTCGGCGGCCCAGGCGACCAGGGCCTCGCTGCGCACCAGTTCATTGGTGACCGCCACCGCCGCGAAGAACAGGCCGTAGCGGAAGGTCAGGGTGCGCCAGGCGGCGTCGTTGATCGGGATCACCGTGCCGAGCAAGGCCCGCAGCGGCTGCTTGCCCAGCCACAGCCCGCCCAGCAGGGCGACGGCCAGGCCGGCGTTGAGGATGGTCACCTTCAGCTTGACCCACAGGCCGTCGCCGGTGAGCAGGGTGAGCAGGCCGAAGACGAGGGCGAAGCCGCCGACCAGCAGCGGCAGCAGGGCGAGCCGCTTCTCGACTATCAGGCCGACCGCCACCCCGACCGCCGAGCCGGCCACCAGGAACCAGGTGGCGTTGACCAAGGCCTGGTCGCCCTCGAGCCCGCGCAGGCGGAAGACCAGGAAGCCCAGGCCGAAGGCCAGCAGGCCGCCGAAGTCGACCAGCTGGCGGACGTTGGACTCCTTGCGGGCCGGGACGGGGGCGTCGGGTTCGCTCATCTTCAGTCCTCCAGCCCCACCAGAGAGCGGGAAAACGCGCGGGCGTCGAAGGGTTGCAGGTCGTCGACGCCCTCGCCGACCCCGATCAGCTTGATCGGGGCGTCCGAGGCCTGGGCCACCGGCACGAGCACCCCGCCGCGGGCGGTGCCGTCCAGCTTGGTCATCACCACGCCCGAGACATAGGCGGTGCGGCCGAAGATCTTCTCCTGCTCCAGCGCGTTGCGGCCGACCGTGGCGTCGAGCACCAGCAGGGTCTCGTGCGGCGCCTCGGGGTCGATCTTCTTCAGCACGCGGACGATCTTGAGCAGTTCGTCCATCAGCTGGGACTTGTTCTGCAGTCGGCCGGCGGTGTCGATCAGCACCACGTCGTAGCCCTCGGCGCGCGCGCGGGTGTAGGCGTCGAAGGCCAGGCCGGCGGGGTCGGCCCCGTCGCGGCGGCTCTCGAAGGTCGCCCCGGCGCGTTCGGACCAGACCTTGAGCTGCTCGCGGGCGGCGGCGCGGAAGGTGTCGCAGGCGACCACCATCACCTTCGCCCCCTGGGCCGTCAGGTCGGAGGCGATCTTGCCCAGGGTCGTGGTCTTGCCCGAGCCGTTGACGCCGACGAACAGGGTCACGAACGGCTTCGGCCCGTTCAGGGGCTCGTAGCGGGCCTCGTGGTTGACCAGCTCGGCGGCCACGGCCTCGGCCAGGGCCTCCTTGACCTCGCGCTCGTT
>JAEZIH010000280.1 GCA_023416055.1 Pseudomonadota bacterium
GACATGCGTACCTATGACTTCACCCCGCTGTACCGTTCGGCCGTCGGCTTCGACCGTCTGGCCAGCCTGCTGGAAAGCGCCGCGCGCACCAGCCAGGAGAACGGCTGGCCGCCCTACAACATCGAGACCACCGGCGAGAACGCCTACCGCATCGAGATCGCCGTCGCCGGCTTCAAGCCCGACGAGCTGAACATCGAGGTCAAGGAGAACCTGCTTACCGTCACCGGCCGCAAGACCGCGAACGACGACGGCGGCGAGCGGAAGTATCTGCACCGCGGCCTGGCCGAGCGCGACTTCGAGCGCCGCTTCCAGCTGGCCGACTATGTCGTCGTGAAGAGCGCCGACCTGGTCAACGGCCTGCTCTCGATCGAGCTGCAGCGCGAACTGCCGGAAGCGCTCAAGCCGCGCCGCATCGAGATCGGCGGCGGTTCGAAGCTGATCGAAGGCAAGAAGGGCAAGGCGGCGTAAGCCGACCGGCTCCGGAAACCCGAAGGGGCGGCGTTCGCGCCGCCCCTTTTTCGCGTCAGCCGGGTTCGATCTCCATGCCGCGGGCGCCGGTGGTGATCGCGTCGGCCAGCTCGGCCTGGCGCAGGCAGGCGCCCCGCAGCACGGCGCGGCTCAGGTCTGCGCCCGTCAGGTTGGCGCGGTTGAGGTCGGCGCCGGAAAGGTCGGCGCCCTTCAGGCTGGCGCCGGTCAGGTCGGCGGGCAGCAGCCGGTCCGCGGCGATCATCAGCGGTCCCAGCTGGGCCTCGCGCAGGTCGGCGCCGTTGAGGCGGGCCCGGGCGAGGCGGGCGCCGCGCAGATCGGCCCCCTTGAGATTCACGGAGCGCAGGTCGGCGCCCTCGAGATGCGCCCCCTGCAGCTGCACCCCCTCCATGTCCAGGCCGTAGAAGACGGCGCCCTTGGCCGACAGGGCGGTGAGGTTGTAGCCAGTGATCGAGCGCAGGGCGCGCAGGTCGACGCCGTCGAACACCGAGGGCCGGCCCTCGGCCCCGCCGGTTTCGCACCACCGGGCGTGCTCCGACAGCATCTCGGCGGCGGGCATCTTGTCGACCGGGCTGCCGGCCGAGCGGTCGTCGGTGAGGACCCCGGTCATGTCGGCGCCGTCGGTGCGCCACATCGCCATCCTGGCCCCGACCAGCACGGCGTCGCGCAGGTCGGCCCCGGTGAGGTCGGCGCCCGACAGATCGGCCCCGGCCATGTCGGCGCCGCGGAAGCTGGCCTGTTTGAGGTTGGCCCGCACCAGCTTGCAGTCCTTGAGGACGGCGTCGGTGAAGTCGGCTGCGACCGCGACAATGCCGGTCAGCTTGGAGCGCTCGAGGTTGGCGCCGACCAGGCAGGCGCCGGCGGCCTGGGTGTCGTGACGCGTCTGGGCCTCGATGACGCGGAAGCCGAGCCTGGAGTCGGCGGCGGCGATGGCGCCCTCGCGCAGGTCGGCCTCGAACAGGTCGGCCCCGGTCAGGTCGGCGCCGCGCAGGCAGGCGCCGCGCAGGTCGGCCCGGCGCAGGCTGGCGTCGACCAGCAGGCAGTCCTGCATGTCGGCGCCGAAGAAGGTGGCGTTGTCGAGCTTGGCGCCGGTCAGGTCGCAGCCGATCAGGCTGGCGGCGGCGAAGTCGGCGTCGGCGAGGTTGCGGCCGGCCAGCGACAGGCCCGACAGGTCCAGCCAGGCGAAGACGGCGCGGGCGCCGCCGGGCCTGGCCTGCCACAGGCGGTCATGGCGCGCGCAGATGGCGTCCAGCTCATGCTGGTCGATGCGGCGCTTCGTGGCGGTGGCTGCGGCCCTTCCCATCGCCCCAGATTGGGGCGGCCTCGCTTAAGAAAGGGTGAGGAATCAGGCCTCTGCCGGGGCTCGCCAACCCGTCAGCGGGTCAGCAGGCCCTGGCTTTCGAGGGCGTCGGCCAGTTCGCCCGGGCTGACCCAGACGCGGGTGTAGCCGGCCTCGCCGAGACGCTTCAGCTCGGTGGTCAGGTCAGCCTTGGGCGAGGCGGCGAAGCGGGCGTCGAAGCCCTCGCCGTCGTCGCTGATGCGGACCATGGGGCGGCCCGTCTCGACCCGGTGGAGATAGCCCTCGTAGAGGACCGCCGCCTCCTGGGCGAGCAGGCCGGTTTCGACCTGGAGGCCGGCCTTCCTGAGGCGCTCGACCCCGCGGCCCGAGGCGAAGGGCGAGGGGTCGACGGCGGCGACCACCACGCGGGCGACGCCGGCGTCCATGAGGAAGTTCGAACAGGAGGTGCGCCCCGAGGACCGGGCGCCGCAGGGCTCCATGGTGACATAGGCGGTGGCGCCGCGGGCCTTGTCGCCGGCGGCGGGGACGGCCTGTTCCTCGGCGTGGGGGCGGCCGCCCGGCGCAGTCGCCGCCTCGGCCACGATCTCGCCCTCGCTGACGATCACGCAGCCCACGGCCGGGTTCGGCCAGGTCTGGCCCATGCGCGCCTTGGCCAGGGCGATGGCCCGGCCCATGAAGCGGATGTCGTCGGATTCCTGCCGGGCGGTGGTCATGGATCAGGCCTCCGGCAGGGGCGGCAGTTCGGTGGCCCGCGCCTCGTCGAGGTAGCGGGCGGAGACCGGATTGAGCGCAGCGTCCAGCTGGATGTCCAGCGGATTGCCGGTGGGGATCTCGACGCCGACGATGGCGTCGTCAGGCACCCGGAAGAGCAGTTTGACGATGGCCCGCAGGGAGTTGCCGTGGGCTGCGATCAGGATGTCCTCGCCGGCCTTGAGCCGCGGCGCGATCTCGGCGTCCCAGTAGGGGCGGACGCGGTCGAGGGTGGTCTTGAGGCTCTCGGTGTCGGGGATGGCCTGGCCGGCGTAACGGGCGTCGGAGGCGAAGTCGTACTCGCCGCCCGGGGCGAGCGGCGGCGGCGGCACGTCGTAGCTGCGGCGCCAGATCTTCACCTGGTCCTCGCCGTGCTTCTCGGCGGTCTCGGCCTTGTTGAGCCCGGTCAGGCCGCCGTAGTGGCGCTCGTT
>JAEZIH010000282.1 GCA_023416055.1 Pseudomonadota bacterium
TCCAGCGGCACGAGGCTGCGCAGGTCGATGACCTCGGCGTCGACGCCGGCGTGCTCGGCCCCGGCCAGCGCCACCCAGACCATGGTGCCGTAAGCCAGGATGGTGACGTCGTTCCCCTCGCGCATGACGCGGGCCTTGCCGATCGGCTCGACATATTTGCCGGTCGGGCCCTGGGCCAGCGCCTGGGCCTTCCACGGGCTGACCGGCTTCTCGTGCCAGCCGTCGAAGGGGCCGTTGTAGAGGCGCTTGGGCTCGAAGAAGACGACGGGGTCGTCATCCTCGATGGCGGCGGTCAGCAGACCCTTGGCGTCGTAGGGGTTGGACGGGATGACGACCTTCAGCCCCGCGATGTGGGTGAACAGGCTTTCGGGGCTCTGGCTGTGCGTCTGGCCGCCGAAGATGCCGCCGCCGTAGGGGCTGCGGATGGTCAGGGGAACGGTGAAGCCGCCGGCCGAGCGGTAGCGGATCTTGGCCGCTTCCGAGACGATCTGGTCATAGGCCGGATAGATGTAGTCGGCGAACTGGATCTCGACGCACGGGCGCAGGCCGTAGACGGCCATGCCGATGGCGGTCCCGACGATGCCGGTTTCGGAGATCGGGGCGTCGAAGCTGCGGGTCAGGCCGTGCTTCTGCTGCAGCTGGTCGGTGACGCGGAAGACGCCGCCGAAATAGCCGGCGTCCTCGCCGAACGAGACCACGGTCGGGTCCTCGGCCATCTTCACGTCCAGCGCCGAGTTCAGCGCCTGGATCATGTTCATCGGCTGGACGGCCGGGCGGTCGGAGGTGGTCGAGGCCGGCTCGTTGCGGGCCACGTCGGCCATGTCGGGCTCGACACCGTCCTGGCGGTCGGCCTCGGTGAAGGTGTGCTGTTCGCTCATGCTCAGACCCCCACTTCGCGGCGCTGTTCGACCAGGCGCCAGTCCTCGGAGGCGTAGACGTCCTCGAACATGGTCTTCACCGACGGGCGCGACTGGCCGAGGGTGCCGATGGCCTCGGACTCCTTGCCGGCGGCCCGGACCTGTTCGACGGCCTCGTCCTCGGCCGCCTTGTGCTGTTCCTCGGACCATTCGCCGAGCGCGATCAGGTGCTGTTTCAGGCGG
Source organism: Pseudomonadota bacterium (assembly GCA_023416055.1). Taxonomy (GTDB): domain Bacteria; phylum Pseudomonadota; class Alphaproteobacteria; order Caulobacterales; family Caulobacteraceae; genus Brevundimonas. The sequence continues at coordinate 1,101 of JAEZIH010000282.1, forward strand.
GCGATCGGGTCGCCCAGCGGCCATTTCTCGTGCTCGTCGCCCGGCCGGTAGCGGCTGGGGTCGTCGGAGGTGGAGTGCGGCGCGCCGCGATAGGTGAACAGCTCGATGACCGTCGCGCCCTGGTTGGTGCGGGCGCGCTCCTCGGCCCACTGGGTCGCGGCCCAGACGGCGAGGAAGTCGTTGCCGTCGACGCGCAGGGCCGGCAGGCCGTAGCCGATGGCCTTGGAGGCGAAGGTCGTCTCCAGCCCGCCGGCGATGCCCATGAAGGACGAGATGGCCCACTGGTTGTTGACGATGTTGAGAATGACCGGGGCGCGGTAGACGGCGGCGAAGGTCAGGGCCGAGTGGAAGTCGCTCTCGGCGGTCGAGCCGTCGCCGATCCAGGTGATGGCGATCTTGTCATCGCCGCGCACGGCCGAGGCCATGGCCCAGCCCACCGCCTGCGGATACTGGGTGCCGAGGTTCCCCGAGATGGTGAAGAAGCCGAAGTCCTTGTCCGAGTACATGATCGGCAGCTGCCGCCCTTTGATCGGGTCGGCGGCGTTCGAATAGATCTGGTTCATCATGTCGACCAGGGGATAGCCCCGGGCGATCAAAAGGCCCTGCTGGCGATAGGTCGGGAAACCCATGTCCTCGCGCGACAGCAGCATGCCCTGGGCGACCGCGATCGCCTCCTCGCCGGTGCACTTCATGTAGAAGCTGGTCTTCCCCTGCCGGTGGGCGCGGTGCATCCGGTCGTCGAAGGCGCGGGTCAGGATCATCGCCTTGAGGCCGCGGCGCAGGGTGTCGGCGTCCAGCCGGGGATCCCACGGACCGACCGCCTTGCCGCCGTCGTCCAGCACCCGCACCAGGCGGAAGGCATGGTCGCGCATGTCGAAGGGCGCGGTGGAGACCGCGGGGCGTTCGACGGCGCCCGGCGCGTCGAGCCTGAGGTGGCTGAAGTCCGGCTTGTCGCCCGGCCGGCCCGAGGGTTCGGGCACGCGCAGCGCGAGGGGCTGGGTGTTAGGCTTTTTCATTCCGTCCTGCCGTCCGGTTGATCCGACCGCGTTTCCTCAGGCGCCCTGTAGCATGGACTTCCCGCCAAGGCTCGCTCGATTTTGACCTTGCATATGCGGGTTCACGGGTATTTTATTGCGCCAGAACCAGCACCGGAGAAACGCCTTGGCCGACGACCTGGATCCCGTGGACGCCAGAATCCTGGATATCCTGCAGCAGGACGCCGGATTGTCCGTGGCCGAGGTGGCCGAGCGGGTCGGCCTGTCAGCGTCGCCGTGCTGGCGCCGGATCAAGAGACTGGAGGATACCGGCTTCATCCGCAAGCGGGTGACCCTGCTGGACGCCGGCAAGCTGGGTCTCGACTTCGAGGTCTACGCCATCGTCAAGCTGAACCTGCCGTCCAGCGAGAACCTGGATGTCTTCGAGGCGGCCGTCGCCCAGTGGCCGGAGGTGGTGCAGTGCGCCACCATCACCGGGCGCGAGGACTACGTGCTGCGCATCATCACCTCGGACATGCACGCCTTCGACCGCTTTCTGCGCGAGAAGCTGCTGAGCCTGGGCATCGTCTCGGACTGCGAGAGCCACATCGTCACCCGCGGGGTGAAGAACGTCACCTCCCTGCCCTTGGGGATCGTGACCCCCCACGTGGGCTGATTATGAGGCGCGCCCTCGCCGCCGCGGTAGCGGTCGGCGCCCTGACAGCGTCGCCAGCGGCGGCCCAGAGCCCCGCCGAGCACGGCTCGTCCAGCGGAGGCCTGTTGCGCGACGCCTCGTCGGTGATGGCGGCGCAGGACGTCGTCGACCGCGCCGGCCTCGCCTGCCGGGTGACCGACGCCCTGCGGCGCGGGCGCGACGAAACCGGCGCCGACCACTACGAAGTAGCCTGCGCCGAGGGACCCGGCTTCGTCGTCGTGGGCGCCCCGCCCTTCCAGTCCGCCAGTTGCCTGGCCCTCGCGGAGCCGGAGACCCGCCCGCCGGACGCCGCCGCCTGCCGCCTGAGCCGGAACCGCAACCCGCGCCGTCACTTCGCGCGCATGGCCGCGGACGCCGGCGTGGCCTGCGCGGTCGAGCGCGGCGCCATCGCCGGCCTGGCCCCGTCCGGGCGGATGATCGTCGAGATCGCCTGCCGCGGGCCCGAGGGCTACTGGCTGGAGGAGACGGCGGAAGGCTGGACCGCGCGAGACTGCCTGACCGTGCGGGCGCAGGGCGGCCAGTGCCGACTGACGCCGGAGCGGGACGACGCCGCGGCGTTCGAGCGGCGGCTCGCGGGCACGGCTTTGGCCGGGTGCCGGCCGTCAGAGGTGCGGGTGATGGGCGAGGGCGCGGTGGGCGCCTGGTACGCGCTGCGCTGCCGCGACGGCGACACGGCCGCCCGCTTCCGCCACTCAGGCGTGCTGGAAGAGGTCGTGGCCTGCGCCGAGGCGGGGCGGATCGGCGGCGGTTGCCGGCTGGGGCGGGACCCGGCGAACTGACCCGATTGCGCGCGCGGCGCGTCGGGGCGATGCTGGCGCCAGGAGGGACCCATGATCGAAATGGTGATCGACGCCCGGCGCAAGGACCTGGGCGGCTTCGAGGTCGGGCGGGTGCTGCCGTTCCACGCGCGGCGGATGGTGGGGCCGTTCATCTTCCTCGACCAGATGGGGCCGGCGGAGTTCGCGCCCGGGGCGGAGGCGATCAATGTGCGGCCGCACCCGCACATCGGCCTGTCGACCCTGAGCTATCTGTTCGAGGGCGAGATCCTGCACCGCGACTCGACCGGCGTGACCCAGGCGATCCGCCCGGGCGAGGTGAACTGGATGACCGCCGGACGGGGCATCGTTCACTCAGAGCGCACCGACCCGCTGAAGAAGAGCCAGGGCGGAAAGATGCACGGCATGCAGGCCTGGGTGGCCTTGCCGCTGGAGGCCGAGGACGACGCGCCGTCCTTCCACCACCATGGCGAGGAGGACCAGCCGACCTACGAGAACGGCGGCCTGTTTGCGCGGCTGGTGGCGGGCGAGGCCTATGGGGCGAAGGCGGCGGTGCCGACCTCGTCGCCGCTGTTCTACGTCCACTGGGAGCTGGCCGAGGGCGTGCGCACGGCGCCGCCTCCCGGCAAGGGCGTCGCCGGCGGCTATTCCGAACGCGCGCTGTACGTGGCCCGGGGCGAGATCGAGGTCGACGGACAGCGCTTCCATGAAGGCCAGATGGTCGTGCTGGCCTCGACCGCAGAGCCGACCATCGGGGCGGTGAGGCCCTCGACGGTCATGGTGCTGGGCGGCGAGCCGGTCGGACCCCGGCTGATCTGGTGGAATTTCGTCGCCTCGTCCCAGGCGCGCATCGACGCGGCCAAGGCCGACTGGCAGGCCGGGCGCATGGCGTTGCCGACCGGGGACGACGAGGAGTTCATTCCCCTGCCCGAAACGCCGTCGACGCCCGAGCCGGCGCCGGCGCCGGTGAAGCCCGACCCTACCGATCCGGTCTAGGCTGCGTCAGCCCCGATCGCGATCCCGGCGGCACATTTGACGGGCGCGCACGGCCATCAGCCGGTCGCCGGCCTCGCGCGCCTCGTTGCGGGCGTCGGTGCAGCGGCCGAGCTCGATGAGGGTGCTGACCCGGTTGGCGAGGTCGACCCGCGCCAGCGGCTGGGAGGGCAGGTTGTTGCCACGGGCGGCTTGCAGGAAGGTCTCGTACTCGGACCGGGTCGAGGCATTCGATCCGACCATGGGGCGGATATCCCGGAAGACGGGCGGCTGGGGTTGCTGGGGCGGCGGCTGTTGCGGCGGCTGTTGCTGGGCGGCGGCCGGCAGGGCCGTCGCGAGGGCGGCGACAGCGATCAGGCAGGGAGACAGGCGCATGACGGTCCTCCTTGAGGGGCCATCCTCCCACAAACCCTTGATTGTGCAACTTAGCGCCGTTCGCGCGTGGGCGGCGCAACTTGAATCCGGCGTCCGCAACCCGATCTGTAGCGGATGACCGCCTTCTCCGTTCTCGACCTTTCGCCCATCGTGGAGGGCGGCGACGCCCGCCGCGCCCTGCTGGAGACCACCGAACTGGCGCGCGAGGCCGAGCGGCTGGGCTTCACCCGCTTCTGGCTGGCGGAGCATCACAACATGCCCGGCATCGCCAGCGCGGCCACGGCCGTGGCCTTGGCGCACGTGGCAGCGAACACTCAGACGATCCGCATCGGCTCGGGCGGGGTCATGTTGCCCAACCACGCGCCGATGGTGGTGGCCGAGCAGTTCGGCACCCTCGAAGCGCTGCATCCGGGGCGCATCGACCTGGGCCTCGGCCGCGCCCCCGGTACGGACGGCGCCACCGCGCGGGCTCTGCGGCGCTACTTCGAAGCCGCCGACCAGTTCCCGCGCGACGTGATGGAGCTGCAGGCCTTTCTCGCCGATCCGGCCGAGGGGCAGCGGGTCACGGCCTGGCCGGGCGCGGGCTCGAAGGTGCCGCTCTGGCTACTCGGCTCGAGCCTGTTCAGCGGCGAGCTGGCGGCGCAGCTGGGCCTGCCCTTCGCCTTCGCCAGCCATTTCGCGCCCGAGATGCTGCTGCAGGCGCTGCGCGTGTATCGCGAAGGCTTCCGGCCGTCGGAACAGCTGGAGCGGCCCTACGCCATGGCGGCGATCAACGTCTTCGCGGCGGAGACGGACGACGAGGCGCGCCGGCTGGCCACGTCGATGCAGCAGTCGTTCGCAGCGGTGGTCAGCGGCCGGCCCGGCCGGCTGAAGCCGCCGGTGGATGACATCACCTCCGTGCTGGACGCCCGCGAAATCGCGGCGGTCGAGAGCCGGCTGACCTATGCCGCCATCGGCGGCGAGGCGACGGTGCGGGCGAAATTGGCGGAGTTCGTCGAGTTGACCGGGGTCGACGAGGTCATGGTCACGGGGATGATCTTCGACCTCGGGGCGCGGCTGCGCAGCCTGGAAATCACCGCCCGGGCGGCCGGTCTGGCGGCGGCCGGCTGAGGGGCCGGCATTACAGTTTCTTAAATGGCGAAGCTTCCGGCGGGGCGGCATAGGCCCCCTGACCGGGAGTCTTCGCATGCGTCGTCCTACCCTCGCCCTCGCCGGGCTGATCGCCCTTCTTGGCGCCCAGTCCGCAGCCGCGCAGCCGGCGCCAGCGCAGCCCGCAGAATTCGATCCCGCCGGCTGGGCCGCCGATCTCGACCAGGTGCGCGAGGCGATGAGTTCCCACTACGCCAACCTGGAATGGGCCGTGACCGAGCGCGAGGCGCCGCTGGGTCAGGTCTTCGCCCAGGGCCGGCAACGTCTGCTGGCGACGCGCAACGAGGCGGAGGCGCGCGAGGTGTTCGAGCGGCTGGAGCGCTGGCTGGGCGATGGACACGTCGATATCGTCTGGCCGCGTCCGGGCCAGGCAGCCGAGGCCGGGTTGGGCGCATCGGCCGACGACCGGGCGCCTTGCGAGCGGCTCGGCTATGCGGCCGGCCGGGACAACAGCGCAGTCGCCCGCGGCCTACCCGGCTATCGACCGCTGGACGGGGACAGCGGCTTTCCCGCCGGTCTCGTCGAGGTCGACGGTCGAACAGTGGGGGTGATCCGCATCGGCCTGTTCTCGCCCCAGACCCATCCGCCGGCCTGCGCCGCCGCCCTGGCTGAGCTGGCGCCGTCCGGCGAGCCCTGCGACGAGGACTGCCGGGCGCAGCTGTGGCGGCGGGCGGTCGACCGGGTGACCGCGGACTTCTCGGAGCGGCTGCGGGC
>JAEZIH010000287.1 GCA_023416055.1 Pseudomonadota bacterium
TTCGGCAAGAAGGACTGAAGCGAAACGGCCCCGGAGATCGCTCTCCGGGGCCGTGGTCCTTTTGTCGCTCGGGAGGCCGGACTAGTGGGCCCTCGCCTCCAGACTGGTGATCTGTTCCTTGAGCCGGAGCTTCTGCTGCTTGAGCTCCCTGACGCGAAGCGGGTCCGCCGCCGGGTGCGTCATCTCCCGGCGGATGGTCTCATCCAGGGTGCGGTGACGGTTTCCCAGTTCGCGGATACGAGCTTCGATGGTCATGGCTTGCGCCTCCATGTCTAAGGGACCACTAGATTGAGCGCCCGGCTTGACCGGCTGTGGAATCACTTTCCGGTGAGACCGCCGGCCCGCCGGAGCCGCTGATCGTGGACCCCAATATGGCCGATGATGTGAACGCAGCCGTACGCCGACAGACCGCCGCTGCGCCCGGAAGAATGGTGGTCGGGATTTCCGGAGCATCCGGCGTGGCTTACGGCGTTCGCACGCTCGAGGCGCTGCGTGAACTGGGGGTCGAGAGCCACTTGGTGGTGACCCGCGCGGCCCTGCTGACCCTGTCGCAGGAGACCGATCTGTCACCCGACGACCTGACCGGCCGCGCCGACGTGACGCACCGGCTGAACGACGTCGGCGCCTCGATCGCCTCGGGCTCGTTCCGGACCCTGGGGATGATCGTCGCCCCCTGCTCGGTGCGGACCATGAGCGAGATCGCCACCGGCGTGACCTCGACCCTGCTGACCCGCGCCGCGGACGTGACGCTGAAGGAGCGGCGGCGGCTGGTGCTGATGGTGCGCGAGACGCCGCTTCACCTGGGCCACCTGCGGACCATGACGGCCCTGACCGAGATGGGCGCCGTGATCGCCCCGCCCCTGCCTGCCCTCTACGCGCGGCCCGCCTCCATCGAGGAGATGATCGACCAGTCTGTCGGCCGGGCGCTGGATCTGTTCGGGCTGGAGTGGTCGGGCGTGCGCCGCTGGTCGGGGCTCAAGGGCCCGGTAGAGGCGTGAGCGTCCTGTGGGACTGGTCGGTCCGCGCCTGGTCCGCCGAGGGCGTGGCCGAGGCCTGCCTGCATCTCCAGGACGCCGCCGGCCAGTGCCCGCCGCTGCTGCTTTGGGCCGCATGGGCGGCGCGAACCGGGCGCGCCCTCGATGACGACGCGGTCGAGGCGGGCTGCGACATCGCCCGCGCCTGGCACGAGGGCGCCATCGCCCCGCTGCGGGATCTGCGCCGTGGACTTAAGCGCCGCAATCCTGATCTGGAGGACGACGACCGCGAGGCGATCCGCGCCCAGGTCAAGGCGGTCGAGCTGGACGCCGAGCGCCGGCTGCTGGCCGCCCTTGAAAGGGAGGCGCCTGCTCCGGCCGGACCGCCGCGGCCCGTGCTGGAGGCGCTCGTGGCGGTCTCCCGGCGCTGGTCGGCGACCGTGCCGCGGGCCGGACTGACCGAGCTGGCCGGGCGGCTTCCGGCCTGACCCGGCGCGCGCTATAAGCCCGCCTCCGGGGCTCAGACCATGAATGACGACGATCCGATCCTGACCGAGGAAGAACGGGCGCTCCACGCCCGGCTCAAGGAGCTGCAGCAGGAGCACGCCGACCTCGACGCCTCGATCGAGGCTCTGGGCCGGATGCCGGTGCCGGATCAGCTGATGATCGCCCGGCTGAAGCGCAAGAAGCTCGTTCTGCGCGACGAGATCGTGAAGATCGAGGCCATCGTCCTGCCGGACATCATCGCCTGAGGGACCGTTCAGCGGCCCTTCTTGCGTACCCACATGGCCGCGTCGGCCTCGGCCAGCCAGACTTCGGGGTCGGTGTGGCCGGCGAAGGCGCGGACGCCGAACGAGCCGCCTAGACCGGCGGACTGGCCCTCCCACTCGAACGGCGACTGCTCCAGCGCCGCGGCAAGGCGACGAGCCTTCTCGCGGCCCTCCTCGAGACCGGCGTTGAGCATCAGCAGGCCGAACTCGTCGCCGCCGAGGCGGCCCACGGCGTCCGACTCGCGAAGGTTGGCCCGCATCATCTCGGCGACGTGGACCAGGGCGGCGTCTCCGGCGGCGTGGCCGAGCCGGTCGTTGACGCCCTTGAAGCCGTCGAGATCGAGGTAGAGCAGCACCGCCGGCACCTCGTGGCGCTGGCAGAAGGCCATGGCGCTCTTCATGGCGGCGATGAAGCCGCGACGGTTCAGGGCGGGGGTCAGGACGTCGTGATCGGCCGCGGCCTCGGCCGCCTCGGCGCGCAGCCGCAGCGCCTCGACCTCGGCACGCAGCCGCTCGATCTCGGCGTAAGGGTCGATGACGGCCGCGTCGGTCACTGGCGAAAAGGGCTCCCCGACCGGCGACTCACCCCGTCCCGGCCTGGGCCAAGCCTAACGCCGTCGGTTGCGGGCGCAACGCGAGTCCTGTATCGCGCCGCTTTCCCGCGAAAGGGCGCGCAGCATGGCGACTCAGACTCCGCCGGTGGCGATTATCATGGGCAGCCGCTCGGACTGGCCGACGATGAAGCACGCGGCCGACGCCCTCGACCGGCTCGGCGTGGCCTGGGAGGCGAAGGTCGTCTCGGCCCACCGCACGCCGCAGCGACTGTTCGACTTCGCCACGGGCGCCAAGGCCGCGGGCTACAAGGTCGTCATCGCCGGAGCCGGCGGCGCCGCCCACCTGCCGGGCATGGCCGCCTCGATGACCGAGCTTCCGGTGCTGGGCGTGCCGGTCGAATCGAAGGCGCTGAAGGGCATGGACAGCCTGCTGTCGATCGCCCAGATGCCCGGCGGCGTGCCGGTCGCCACCCTGGCCATCGGCGAGGCGGGGGCGAAGAACGCCGGCATCCTGGCGGCGCAGATCCTCGCCCTGTCGGACGAGGTGCTGGCGGGCCGGCTGAACGCCTTCCGCGAGGCCCAGACCGAGGCGGTCCACGAGACGGTCGAGGACTGAGTGAGCCCCCTGCCCCCCGGATCGACCCTCGGCATTCTCGGCGGCGGCCAGCTGGGGCGGATGCTCAGCCAGG